>NZ_JBSHAP010000002.1:0-165867 GCF_053611565.1 Kitasatospora sp. NPDC054795 | reverse complement strand
CAAGACCGCTGACTCCCGCCCACGACCAGGACGAGCACCCCGGAGAACGTCACGCCGGCCCCTCCGACCAGCACGTTCGAAGTTGGCGAGGCTTGCTGTAGCGCCACTCGTCAATGGTGAACCGATTTCCCGAAGGGTCGTTGACCGTGAACGTACGCCCGAGAGGCCACTCCATGAGTTCGCTGCCGACCAGCCCGACGCCCTCTTCGAACTTCAGGGCCTTGAGTCTCTCGAACTCCGCCGAGGCGTTCGCGACGGAGAGCGAGAAGATCGGGTGATCGCCCGATGCGGCGTCAACCTCGCGAAGCATCAGGCCGAGGTCCTCGGTGTGTACGGACCTGAGCAGGATGTGGCCCATCCCGAAGTCCTGCGCGAACGAGAAGTATCCCAACTCTTCGACGTAGAACCTCAGGGCCCGTTCCAGCGATACGTACCCCAGATGAATATGGACTCTCATCCCGTCCCTCGGCGAGCTCGAACGACCGGCGCCCGGCGGCAATCCTCATAGCTCCTCACTGGGCTCCTCTCTGATCGCAGTTCCGAGAATGTCATCGGTTGACCGACTGTCAGCCGGAGCGGCCGTGCTTGTGCAGCGCGGCACTCGCGCGGAAGCGGATCCGACCGCAGTGGTCCTTCTCCTCCTCGCTTGCGTCGACCCCGCAGCCGCAATGCTTGGCCAGCCAGGCCAGGTCGGCCGGGGCCAGCCACAGCGCGATGCGCCCACGGTCGGCCTCGACCTGAGGATTCGTTGGCTCAGTCCCAGTCACATCGGGAGATTACTCGAGGTCCGGCAATGTCTTGAAGATCATTAACGAACTCCGGTCAGAGCCGAAATGGGTGAGCCCCATCACCGCGTCGCGTCCCGGGTCACAGACACGCGGCGAAGCGGCCGTCGGGCGGTTTCCGCAGCCAGCTCCGCCCGGCGAGCTTGGACAGCTTTCCCGCGCAGCGGCTCCGGCTTGCTCCGCACCACCACCTCGAGCCCCAGCGGCGGCAGCGCGTCCTTACCTACGCCGGGCCCGCGATGCGGGACCAGCACCACCGCACGGCCCGCGACCTGCGCGGTCACCGGCTCGGCCGCGGCTGTTTCGGCGGCGAGCTGTTCGGTCATCCGCTGCCAGACTCGTTCGGCCACCGCGAGTTCGTCGCGCTCGGTCCGGACCTCCGCGATCTGCTTGGTCAGCTGTTCTTCGAGTTCGTCCGCCTCCGCGCGTCGCGCGGCGATCCGTTCCGCGATCTCGGACTCCACCATGAGTCGGATCGTAGGCCTCACCAGGCCTGGGACGCGGAGGAATCGGCGAAACCGGCCCGTCAGACGATCAAGACGACAGACTCCTGCCCACGACCAGCACGAGCACCCCGCCCCAGCGTCACACCAGCCCCTCCGACCAGCACGTTCGAAGATGGCGAAGGCTCAATAGTCGATCGCCACTCGCACCTCGGGATCCAACTCGACCCCGCACCGGGAGTGCAATCCTCGGCTGTCCCACAGGGCGACCGCCACCCGGCGGGCCCGTTGTGATCACTGACGTCCACTACCCCCTGCAATCCTCGCCCCCGAAGGGCGACCGCCACCCGGACGTGGGTGGGCGCTCCTGGGGCAGCCTCTACATGTTGCAATCCTCGGCCGCCCCGAAGGACGACCGCCACCGCGTGGGGCGATCCACGCGATGAAGTCGGTTGCGCCGTTGCGATCCCCGGCCGTCCGAAGAGCGACCGCCACCCCTTGATGGTCTTGCCGTGGATGGCCGCCATGTCGTTGCGACCCTCGGCCACCCCGAAGGGTGACCGCCACACTGGCCGCATTCGCGGCCTGACCAAGATCAAATTCGTTGCGATCCTTAGCCGCCCCGAAGGGCAACCGCAACCCCGTTGATCACCTGCTGGATCGAGCGCGGGCCATCATTGCGATCCTCGGCCACCGAGTAAGGCGACCGCCGCCGGCACGCACAGCGAGCTTGGGCCACACATAGGGAGGTTGTGATCCTCGGCCGCCCTGGAAGATGGCCGCCTCCATGGCATGTTCGCCATGGAGGTAGGCCGGGTCGATGTTGCGATCCACGGCCATCCGGAAAGGCGACCGCCAATAGAGGCTGCACAGGTTTTCCACCTCCAGGAAGCCGTTGCGATTCTCGGTCGCCCCAAAGGGCAACCGCCACACTGGCAGTCAAGCTCCCCACAGTGTCGGTCATCCAGAGTCGATTGACGGCAGCTTTGTTTCGATCCTCGGCCGCTCCAGGAGCGACCGCCAACAGTGCCGTGCCCAGCTCTTCGGCTTTGGTGCCGTTGCGATCCTCGGCCGCCCCGAAGGGCAACCGCCACCGCGGCATTCGCATCCGCGCGGGTCTGCGTGCCGATGTTGCGATCCTCGGCTGCCCGGAAGGCTACCGCCACAAGAACAACGGCACCGAACTCGACATCACCACCGAGTTGCGATCCACGGCCACCCAGAAGGGCAACCACCACTTGCCGTAGATGCCACGGGCATCAGTGTTCCCGCCGTTGCGATCCCTCGCCCCCGACGGACGACCGCCACTGCGAGACCAGGATCCACGAGCCGGAGCGGACGCGGTTGCGATCCTCGGCCACCCCGAAAAGCGATCGCCACGATCTGTCCCTGCTTCTCGAAGAGCTTGGAGGCGATGTTGCGATCCTCGGACACCCCGAAGAGCCACCGCCACCACCTGCGCGCCCGTCAGACGCTTGCGAGGGCCGTCGCTGCGATCCTCGTCCGCCCGGGATGGCGACCGCCACCGGCACCGGGCAGATCACCGCCGCCTCGTCCAGGACGTTGCGATCCTCGGACACCCCGGAGAGCGATCGCCACACCGGACTCGCCCGGGCGGGGCAGCTCGTTCCAGTCGTTTCGATCCTCGACCGCCTCGAAGGGTGACCGCTACCTCGGGGGCTTGCACGTACGCTTCGGTGTCATCGACGTTGCGATCCTCGGCCACCCAGGGGGACGACCGCCACTCTGCAGCGGATCGAGGACGTTGCGCTCGATCGTCTGGTTGCGATCCTTGGCCGCCCCGGAGGGCGACCATCAGCATGTCGCGCACGCTCGCGAACCCGGGCGTGAACGAGTTGCGATCCTCGGCCGCCACGACGATGGTGCGGTCGAGGTCGCGGGCCCACGGGATGTTGGGATCCTCGGCCGCCCCGAAGGGCCACCGCCACTACCTGCGTTGGGGCTACGAGCTCATCGGGCAGATGTTGCGATCCTCGGCCGCCCCGAAGGGCGACCGCCACCAGGGCCATGCGCCGCATCCACACGAGCGTCGCGGCGTTGCGATCCTCGGCCGCCCCGAAGGGCGACCGCCACCCGACGGCGAGCGCGATCGCCGCCTGCACGAGGCCGAGTTGCGATCCTCGGCCGCCCCGAAGGGCGACCGCCACGGTCGGTGGCGGTCGCGGTGTACGGGCCGGGGACGAAGTTGCGATCCTCGGCCGCCCCGGAAGGCGACCGCCGCTGAGAGCCATCGACCGAGCAACGACGCACAAGCTGCTGGTTGAGAGCCTCGACCGCCCCGGAGGGCAACCGCCACCGGCCGCCGGGCTGGGGGACGGAGAGTCGGCACGTGTTGCGATCCTGGCCGCCCCGGAGGGCGACCGCCACGCGCGTACACCTGGCCGTCCCGCCGACAGTACGGGAAGTTGCGATCCTCGACCGCCCCGGAGAGCAACCGCCACTCAGAAGGCTGTAGCCGCCTGCCCGCACACTCTCTGTTGCGATCCTCAACCGCCCGGAAGGCGACCGCCACCGTTCACTACCGCAAGGGAGCGGCGACGCGATACACGTTGCGATCCTCGGCTGCCGCAGAGGGCAACCGCACCAGCGCGGCCAGCACCCGCATCTCAACCGCTTGGTTACGATCCTCGGCCGCCCCGGAGGGCAACCGCCACGTTCCAGTTTTCTGGGCGGGCGTTCCAGCTTTCTGGTTGCGATCCTCGGCCGCCCGGGAAGGCGACCGCCACCTCGCCAGGACCTGCTCCGTGCTTGGCGTCAAGCCGTTGAGATCCTCGGCCACCCCGAAGGGCCACCGCCACGCCAGCCGCCCGCTGAGTGCGCTTCGGGGCGTTGGCGTTGCGATCCTCGGCCACCCGAAAGGGCGACCGCCAAGGCGTTGCCGTCGGCGGAGGCGTGTACGGGGTCCATGTTGCGATCCCCGGCCGCCTGCGAAGGCGACCGCCACGCTACTGCGCGTCGTAATGGTCGAGGAAGTAGTGCGCGTTGCGATCCTCAGCCACCCTGAAGAGCGACCGCCACAAGGCAGTTGGACAGTTCGTACTGCCGGGCAAGTTTGTTGCGATCCTCGGTCGTCCCGGAGAACAACCGCCATCGTCCGTCGCTGGCGTCTACACGGGCCAGTACCGGGAGTTGCGATCCTCGGCCGCCCGAGAGGGCAAGCACCATTGGGGATTCTCCAGCCACAGTACGCGGTCCTTGGCATTGCAATCCTCGGGCGTCCGGGAGGACGACCGCCACCTCCCACCGGCTTGCCAGCGGCGACACCGTCGCGCTGTTGCAACCCTCGGTCGTTCCCAGGGGACGACCGCCACCTCGCACTGTCTGCCAGCCAGCGGTGACGATGTCGCGGTTGCGATCCTCAGCCCCGGGGGTCGCCACACGGCTTGCGTTGGCATCGTCGCGGGCGTTCCCGGTGTTGCGATCCTTAGCCACCCCGGACGGCAACCGCCACGCCCTTGACCCACGCGCCCTCCTCGACGTCATAGGCGTTGCGATCCTCGGCCGCTCCGAAGGGCAACCGCCGCCTAGGAAGCGGCGTCGCACCGCGCTGTGGGGCAAGGGGTTGCAATCCTCGGCCGCCCCGGAAGGCGACCGCCACGCCCAGCACTGCAGGACGAAGGGGTTGGTGAACCCATTGCGATCCTCGTCCACTCTGGAAGGCGAGAGCCACGGGCATGCGGGTCAGGCCACTGCGCAGGGCCCGGAAGTTGCGATCCTCGGCCGCCCGGGAGGGCGACCGCCACTAGCCAACATAACCGAGGACTACTCGGACGTCGCGTAGTTGCGATCCTCGGCCGCCCAGGAAGGCGACCGCCACTGTGCCGCGACTACCTCGCGAGCTGCACGACTTACGAGTTGCGATCTTCGCCTGCCCCGAAGGGTGACGGGTTTCGACCCTCGGCGAGTCAGGAGGCCATTGGCCTGGCCTGGGCTCGAATACGTTCCAATGTTGAGTTATCAAGTTGCGAGGCAGCTGTCCAGGGCTGTTTGGGTCTGGCTAGTCGACCAGTGCGGTAAGAGTGATTCCTTCCGGAACGTCTGGGTCGACTGTGACCTTGTAGTCGGAGTACGAGCGTGCTGCGGTGTGGCCGAGCGGGGTGACGTGCACGCGATCGAGGAGCTTGTGGGCGGGGGTTTGGCCGTAGGCGTTGGCGTGGCTGAAGACCCAGAGGCCGCGGAGTGCCATGGAGGCGCGGGCGGCGGCGCGGTCGTGTTCCAGCATCATCTCGAAGGCCTGCCACAGGGCCTGGAGGTCTTCGCTGGTGACGCCGGTCTTGGCGGCGAGCGGGGCTGAGAAGTGGCCGGCGCCGCGGTAGAGGCCGTAGGGGACGATGTTCTTGGTGCCCATCTCGGTCTGCTTGGTGGCCAGGTCCTCGACTCGGGTCGGGGTGACGCGGGTGATGGGGACTTCGATCGTGGTGACGGGGTCGATGGACCTGCTGAACGTGAGCTGCAGGGGGCCCTGGACGCGGCCGGCGGTCCGGTCGCGGTTCTTACCGGTGGTCATGACGGCGCCCATCATGCGGATGTCGTAGAAGGTCTGGCACATCCAGCCGCGGGCTTCGGACTCGTTGGCCGCGCCGCCGGTGTCGTAGGCGCGCTCGTGCTGGGCGTTGAGGGCAACGCCGGCTTCCACGTAGATGTCGTAGCCGGGGCGGCCGGCGTTCAGGAGGGCGACGGTGTTGCGGATCTTCCGCTTGAGGGCGACGTCGGTGACGTAGCCCTGCATGGTGATGGGGTCGGTACGGGGGGCGCCGCCGTTGTCGGGGTCGCCGTTGGGGTTGCCGTCGACGATGTCGAAGAGGAACACGAAGTCGTGCTTGCGCGCGGGGTCGAGGTGGGCGGGGATCGTCATGGTGGGCTCTCGCTTTCCGGTAAACGGGTGGTCAGGCGGTTTCGGCATCGGCCGGGGCAGCTTCGATGAGGTCCGAGACGTCGAAGAGCGCACCGGCCCCGGCAGGCTGGGGCTCGGCCGGCCCGGCGGCATGCTCCTTGGCAGCCTTGTAGGCGAGTGCGGCAGTGATGTCGGCCGCGCGCTGGTGTTCGTAGCCGAGGACGAAACGGCCCTGTTCGGGGACGGTGAGCAGCAGGGGGACGTCGTTGAGGTGTTGGTAGATGTCGCGCATGCGGGCTTCGAGGGCGTTGGCGGTGGGCTGGTTGCGGCGGCGGATGATGCGGAGGTGGTTTTCGGCGCCGGCGCGGAGGTTGGCGAGGACGGTGGCGGGGCTGCTCATGGCGGTGCCGAAGTATTTGTCGGTGATGGTGGTGTTGACGGTGCGTCCGGTGTCTTTTGCTGCGCGGCGTTGGACGGCGGCGAGGGTGGCGAAGAGGCGGCCGCACATGTAGGCGGGGTCGTTGGCGTTGGGGTCGAGGCCGGGCATGCCGTGCTCCTGGGTGTGGTGGCGGGTGAGGGCTAGGCGTAGGAGGGCGGTGCGGGGGCCGTCGATGCGGCGGTCGGCGCGGATGCGGGCGAGGAGTCGGGGGAGCATCCAGGCGGGGGGTGGTGTGCCGTGGAGGGCGCTGTGGAGGAGTGCTTCGTCGATGCCTTCGGGGATGGTCTTGGGGTGGTATTTCTTGTCGGTTTTGACCCATCGGGCGCAGGCGAGGGTGAGTCGCCAGATCGGGTAGGCCTGGTAGCGCGGGTCGGTGTCCGGGTGCGGGTGGTCCTGGGTGCCTTGGGGTGACCAGGGGTCGAGGTATCGGTGGTCGCGGAACCAGCGGCCGAGGCAGTCTTCGATGACGGGCAGGGGGACGTCGATCCAGTCGCGTACAACGACGCGTGAGGAGTTGGCGCCTAGGGTGGCGGAGTAGAACTTGTTGACGTCGGCGGAGTATTCGGTGGTCCCGGTGCCCGGTTTGAAGATCTTCGCGATGAGATTGGCGATGTCCTCGGGTTGCGGGTCGTCCAGGTTTCCGAAGTGGTTGCGTTTGACAGGTTCGCGGGTCCACCAGACCGTCACTGCGGTGTCGGCGCGCCGGCGGTGCTTCGGGTCGGCGAGGAGTTCGCCGAGTGAGGTGGTGGCGGCCGTTCCGCACCTCTCGCACAGGGGGGTGGCGGCGAGTCCGGCGGTGACGCCGGCGCGGCCTTGGGCGGCGGTGTTCACGCTGACGAGCTGGGTGCTCTTGGCCTGTTTGGCGGGGATGGCGCCCATGGCGATCGAAATCGGAACGGTGGCGAGCAGGGGGCGTTCGTGTCCGCAGACGAGGCACAGGCCGGTGTTGCCAGCTCCTTTGGAGTCGCTGACCTTCTCCGCCCAGAACTGCAGGGCGGTCGGCTGCTGGTGGGCCCATTGGCCGTCGACGCTGATGGCAACCAGGTCGCCGGCGGCCATGTCAGCCGGCAGCTCCATCGTGGTGCCGAGGAAGCGGACGACGGCTTCGGCGGTGGGGTCGCCGGGGTTGGCGGCTGCCCATTGCCGGGCGAGCTCGGCGAAGGCCGTGCGGCATTTCGCCGCCCGGGCGGCGTCCTTGTCCTTGATCTCTCCGGTTTTGGGGTCGGCCTTCGGTACGCCGAAGACGTACTGGGCGTTGTCGGCGAGCAGGCACGGTGCGATGGCGACCGTGCGGGTGGAGGTCGGCACGTCCAGGCGGAGCGCGGGCTGACCCTTGGGTACTCGCAGGTCCTGGAGGTCCGCCAGGTCGCCGTCGAGGAACACGGCCCATTTGATCGTCGCTGGTTTCGTGTAGGAGTGTTCCTGGTCGGCGACGCGTTCGGTGAGGCGTTGCAGCAGCATGGTCAGGCTCCGGTTCGCCAGGAGCCGGCGGGCATGTGGACCTCGTCGTCGCCCAGGGGGCGTCGCGGGACGTGGAGCACGCCGTTGTCCAGGCGGGCGCGGAACCAGTGGTATGTCTCCTGGCCGCGGTCGCCGTACCTGATCGAGTGCAGCATCACGCCGAGCTCCTCGGTTCGCTCGATGGGGCCGGCTTTCGCGTCGGTGGGGCTGCCGGGCCATGATCCGCGGGGGCCGAAGTTCGCGGAGAACTCCCGGCAGCCGAGGAAGGGCTGCGAGAAGCATCCGCCGCGCTCGGTGCGGCGTCGCAGTTGCTCCCGGTATTTGGCGGCCGGTGCCTTGGCGCTGTGGGTCGGGATGATCTGGGTGTTCACGCGGTAGGCGACGTCGCGCAGTGCCACGGTGTTGCGCTGGTCCCGGTCGTGCTCGACGTCGTAGCGTTCTTTGTGGTCCGCGCGCAGGGCCTTGATGCGGGGTGCGGTGATGGCGGACTTGACCTCGTTGCGTCGGATGTTGATCCAGTCGATCGGGGTGAGGATCTCGATCGACTGGATGACGTACTGCATCTCCGGTTTCCAGAAGATGGCGCTGAGCGCTCCGACGGCCGCGGAGGGCGTCATGACGGGGTAGCTGACCCGTTCGACTTTCAGTTCGGGTCGCGTGAAGCAGGCCAGTGGTCCCCACAGCTCGACGGTCACCGGCGGCTCCGGCCAGCGCGTCTGGGCATGGCTCGGCAAGGAAATCACCCTCTCCAGGGCAATGTGACGATGTGTCAGGCACGGACCGTAGCATCACGAGCACTCCTATGAAGCTGCTTCCCGGGAGGGCTTGACAGCCTCGACGGCACCGTGATGTCCACGGCCCATGTCGTTGCCGAATGTGTATCAGGGGTCACTGACAATGACGCCCCCGCCGGGAGGCCGACGGGGGCGCGAACGTGCTGACAGACACCAGCACGCCTGTGTTTCGATCCTCGCCGCCCCTGCGAGGAGGCGGCGCCACGGTCCGGGAGCCTACCCAACACGCGCGTTCCGACCCGGCTGTCCCTGCCGGACCGCAGTGAGGCCTCCGCACGCTCAGGGCGAGGAGGCGCAGGGAGTTCCTCGCGACGTGGCCAGCCGACTCGCTTCCGGGCGAGAGTGGTCGGGGCCGGCAGCCGCCCGGGGCACCGCTACCGATTCGGCGGCTCGATGCCACGCTGTGGATGGTAGGGGCCGACCCACTCGACGAGGTCGTCGACGATGAGCTTCGCGTGGCCGGCTGCCAGCGCGGCGTCCGCCTCGGCCTTGGGGATGCCGGCGATGTGGGGCTGCAGGACGCGCAGGGTCTCGGGTCCGCAGGGCTGGCCTGTGCGGAGCATGTCGATGGCGGCACGGGCCGCGGCTTGTTCCTCGGGTTTCAGCTCGGGCCGGACGTGGACGACGCTCGCCGTGCTTTCGCCGATCATGACGAACTGCTCTGCCACGGCCGGGAAGTCGAGTTGCCGTCGCAGTTCTTCGATCGGGTTTCCGAGGTTGGCGAGGCCCTGGAGCCGGTATCGGGTCCTGGAGTAGTGGGCGAGTGCGGTGAGATTGTCCGGGTCGGCCTTGTCGGGGCCGTCGCCGAAGCGGTTGTTGGCGATGCCGAGCGAGAGCCTGTACGACGGGTCCGGGATCCGGCCGCTGTCGTGGGCCTTGAAGACGACGACCGTCCCGCGGTGCAAGTGGCCCTCGCGGTTGCAGCGGCCGGCCGCTTGCTGGAGGTTCTCCGGTGGGGCCCAGGCGCGGAAGACGATCGGGAAGTCGAGGTCGACGCCGGCCTCGATCAGCGACGTGGACACGACCCGGACACACTGCTCGGCCGCCAGGAGCGTGCGGATCTCCTCGATCGTCTCCCGGCGGTGTCCCGAGGTCATGCGGGTGGACAGGTGCAGGGCGCCCGCGGGCAGCTGTTGGTGGACGGCGTTTGCGTCGCGGGTGGTGGAGACGACCATCAGCATCTGCTCGTGCCGGGAGGCTTCGCCGGCCATGGCGGCCAGTGTGGTGTCCTCTCGCCACTCGTAGCGGACGCGTTCGAGAGCCGAGAAGAGCGGTGCGGGGTCGGGGATGACGTGCCGGTGCCTCGTGCCGTCGATGCTGCTGAACTCGGGCTGGGTAGCGGACGACAGCAGCACCGTCGTGCCGAACCGCTCGGTCAGCCCCCGCAGTGCCGACAGGATGGGAACCAGCAGCCGGTCCGGCAGCGCCTGGACCTCGTCCAGGACGATCACCGATCCGGCCAGCCGGTGGAGCTTGCGCATCCTGGACGGCGAGCGGCTGAAGAGGGACTCGAACAGCTGCACCGTGGTCGTGATCACGAACGGCGCGTCCCAGTTCTCCGCCGCCAGGCGGGCCCAGCCCGCGCGGTCGAGATCGACGGAGGAGTGGTGTTCGAGGACGTCCCGCTCGCCGAGCATCCTTCGGTAGACGGAGGCGTTCTGCTCGGTGATGCTGATGAACGGCACCGCGACGATGATCCGCCGCTGACCGTTCCGCACTGCGTGGTGCAGCCCGAACGCGGCCGCGGCCAGTGTCTTTCCCCCGCCAGTCGGCACGTGCAGCCGGTAGATCCCCGGCCCGCCGCCCGCCGCGGCGACGGCCTGGTCGTAGATGTCTGTGCGGATCTTGTCGATCCGCGACGGCTTCCGGCCTGCGAGCATGGTCTTCCGAGCTTCTTCGAACCGCTCGGCAAGGGCAGCCATGTCCGCGCCCGGCCGGACATAGGGCGAGTGGCCGCGAAAGTGCGCGTGGGTATCCAGGTGGTCCGCGTCGACGACACAGCTGAACAGCATCCGGACCATCAGGTCGACATCAGATAGGCCGCTGTCGCCATCAGGGTCTGACAGCCAACCCGGCACCGCAATCCCCGACTGCTCGATCTCGGGAACCTGCAGCGCCACCCGCCGAATCGCCTCATCCACAACGCCAGGCCGCGCCCGCAACTCCCTCACCAGAGCCCGCAGCTCACCCCCGGACCGCAAGCCCCCGTGGTGCCCCTCCACCACCCCGGCAAGAGGCCAGGGCAAACACTGAGCAACGAGATGGACCCCGGCCCGCTTGTGATCGATCCCGACCCTCGCTCCGGTATCGGCAACCTCCACCAGGCGGTCCTGCCACGCACAAGCACCCTTGCCGACGTCGTGAACGAGCGCCAAATACTCTGCCGCGGCAGCCATTCCGAACTCCGCACCGAACCGAGCAGCCAGTTCAGCCGATCCACGAAGATGATCTCCCAACAGATGCCACTGGCCGGCGCCGTTGGGCGAGTGAGCGTAGAGAGATCTGTCACGCATGACTCAGAAGCCTAGCGATCCGATACGACATGGGCATGCGACGGCGATCAAGCCCCAAACCGAGCAGGCATCGTCATCACAAGCCCAGACCGGTCGGACGCCTGCCCCAAGACGACGGTCCTCGGCAGCCAGGAACAGCTACCGCCGCCAAGTCACCGACGAGGCCGACGCACTGTCACTGTTCGGTGGCGTTCCGATCCTCGGTCGCCCCCCGGGGAGGCGACCACCACTGGTGGGGCTCATGTGCTGGGTCATCCAGTGGATCTGGTTGCGATCCTCGGCTGCCCCGAAGGGCGACCGCCACTCGGCGACTTCGTCCGACGTGCGCGCCATGGCGCGGTTACGATCCTCGGTCGCCTCGGAGGGCGACCGCCACTTGGCACGCCGTAAGGCTCGGCGTTGCGGAAGTGGTTGCGATCCTCGGCCGCCCGGGAGAGCAACCGCCACCGCCGGCCACGTCATCAACCTCGCGTCCGTCCCCCAGTTACGATCCTCGGCCGCCCCGGAGAGCGACCGCCACGTCGGCACCAACTGGAAGCCGGAGCCGCTGCTGGTGTTGCGCTCCTCAGCCACCCCGGAGGGCAACCGCCACGTCCCACGTCACGAAGATGTTCTGCATCGTGGACTGGTTTCGATCCTCGGCCCCCGGAGAGCGACCGCCACGCCCGGCCGCATTCTTGGCCTGACCAAGATCAAGTTTGCTGCGATCCTCGGCCGCTTCGAAGCGCGACCGCTACTGGACCATCTAGCTCGCCTTTACAACGTCACCTTCCTGTTTCGATCCTCGGCCCCCCAAAGGGTGACCGCCTCTCTGGTCGGCCGTGTTCCCGCTGTCGGTGCCGAATCTGTTGTGATCCTCCGCCGCCCCGAAGGGCAACCGCCACCATGCCGGCCAAGAGCACCGCCAGGTCCGCGACGCTGTTGGGATCCTCGGCCACCCCGAAGGACAACCACCACGGTGGTGGAGGGCACCGAGGAGCTGTCAGCGATGGAGTTGCGACCCTCCGCCGTCCCGGAGGAGGACCGACACTGCGGTCCTGGTGACCGTCGACGAGGTCCCGGCGAAGTTGCGATTCTCGGCGGCCCCGAAAGGCGACCGCTGTAGGTCCAGGCGACGCCGGGCGCCTGGCCTGGGAGGGATACGATCCTCGGCCGCCCTGGAGGGCGACCGCCACATGGTGGACGTCCCAAGCCCCGGCATCCCCAATACGTTGCGATCCTCGGCCGCCCCGAAGGGCAACCGCCATTGGGCAGATAAGTAGTGCCGTCGGGCAGATACTCAAGTTGCGATCCTCGGCCACCCGGAAGGGCCACCGCCACCGGTCAAGGCCGGCTTCAGCTCCGTCGTGCGGTTCTGGTTTCGATCCTCGGCCACCAAGGAGGACGACCACCACGAGTCCCAGTGCCTGATCAGCAAACCGATCGGGGTGTTGCGATCCTCGGCCGCCCGCGAGGCCGACCGCCACTCGCCATGGCCGACGTGAGCGTCTGTCCATTGCTATCCTCGGCTTCCCCCCCGGGGGGAACGCCACTTGAGCATGACGCTCTCCTTGATCAGTCGGCGATGGTGTTGTGGTCGTCGGTCGGCCCGGGGACGACAGCCACCTTCTTGTCTCGGTGCACTGCGTTGTCGATCACGCTGTTGATCCTCTGCCGCCCCGGCGGGCGACCGCCACCTGCCCCCGCGCCCCCGTGAAGGCGGAGACCCGGGTGCTGCAATCCTCGGTCGCCCCGAAGGGCAACCGCCACTGCGCCGCGCGCGGTCACCATGCCGTTCGGCATGTAGTTGCAATCCTCGGCCGCTCAGAAGGGCGACCGCCACAACGGCGGTCTTGTCGACCAGCCGGACGTAGACGATGTTGCAATCCTCGACCGTCCCAAAGGGCGACCGCTACCCCGATGTTCTGATCAATAGTGCTGGGTCACTGAAATTACGGTCCCCGGCCGCCCGGAAGGACGACTGCCACGCGACCTCGATGCTACGGGCTCATTCGATGCCGCCATTGCGATCACCGGCAACTCCGGAAGGCGGCGCCCACGTTCAACGAGCAGCACCACAGACTGGGCCAGGATCGTTGCGATCCTCGGCTGTCCCGGCGAGTGGTCGCCGCATTGTTTCCGCGACCGCTAGAACTGCTAGAAGCAAGTGATCGGCATGAAGGAGTCAAGCAGCGGCGTGGCGTCACTCTGGGCGCACCGTCGGAACCTATCAGGTTGAGGTCATACTGCGGAGGGCCACTGACCAAGCAAGTCTCGCTGATGCGACAGTTCACCCCATAGTCGACCGAAGGGGTGCACTTCAGTGCGCCGCACGCTCAATGGATCGCGTCACCCAAACGGAGGATTGAGTCCCATGCAGGCGTTCGGGTACGAGCCCAGGCCCCCGTTGTAGGTTGGGCCCTGTCATCAGCGCGGCCCGCCGGGCTTCCCCTCAGGGACATGCCCCCACCCGCACGATTCACTTCGTGCTACCTGGGAGCATGTCTTGCTGTTCCGCGACTCCGCGTCCGCGGTCGCCGCCGAGAGCCTGGCCGGATCACTGTTCGTGCGTCTCATCGACCAGTTCGTCCACAAGCACGGCCACAAGCCGAGCCCGTCCGAGGTGCGGTCCTGGGAGCGGAGCATCCCGGTTCTGACCAACGCGCTGCTGGACGCCGGTCTCGGCATGGTGGAGGTGCTCCTCGAGTATTCGCTGCCGCTCAACAGCAAGCGCGCGGACGTCATACTCGCCGGCGTCCACCCGGGCACGGGCGAGCCGTCGTACGTGGTGGTCGAGCTCAAGCAGTGGAGCAACGCGGCCCCGGAGGACGGTGAGCCGCTGCTCTGCCGGGTCGACGCCTACACCCGGCCGGTGCTGAACCCGATCGAGCAGGTCCGCGGCTACTGCGACTACCTGATCTCCTTCAACGGCGCGCTCGCCGCCCATCCCGAGCGGCTGTCCGGCGTGGCGTTCCTCCACAACGCCACGGAGTTCGGCGTCCAGGGCCTCTACGAGGTACCGCAGGACGAACGCGGCCGGCTCTTCACCGCCGAGCGCCGCGGGGAGTTCGTCCAGTACCTCCGCTCGAAACTGAAGCCGGTCTCCGGTGCCGAGGCGGCGGACCAGTTGCTCGCGGGCAAGGTAGCCCCGTCCAAGCAGCTGATGGCGGTCGCCGCCGACGAGGTCCGCGAGCGCGAGCAGTTCGTCCTGCTGGACGAGCAGCGGGTCGCCTACGAGCTGGTGCTGCGCGCGGTCCGCCAGGCGCAGCAGTCCGATCACAAGGAGGTCGTCGTCATCACGGGCGGCCCGGGTACCGGGAAGAGCGTCATCGCGCTGTCCCTCCTGGGTGATCTGTACCGGCGTGGCGTCACGGCTCTGCACGCGACCGGCTCCAGCTCGTTCACCACCACGATGCGCCGGGTCGCCGGGGCGCGGAAGCGTGAGGTCCAGGACCTGTTCAAGTACTTCAACAGCTTCATGACCGCCGAGCGCAACGGTCTGGACGTGCTGATCTGCGACGAGGCGCACCGGATCCGGGAGACGTCGGCGAACCGCTACACGCGGGCTGCCCAGCGCACGGGGAAGGCCCAGATCGAGGAGCTGATCGACGCCGCCCGGGTGCCGGTGTTCCTGCTGGACGAGCACCAGGTCGTGCGGCCGGGCGAGATGGGCACGGTGGCCCAGATCCGGGCGGCCGCCGCGGTGAAGGGCTTGGAGTGCCAGGTGGTGGAGCTGGACAGCCAGTTCCGCTGCGGCGGCAGTGACGCCTACCTGAGCTGGGTGGTGCGGCTGCTGGGCCTCGAGGCCGGTGGCCCGGTCGGTTGGGAGCCCGACGGCAAGGTCGCCCTGGAGGTCGTGGACAGCCCCCAGGAGCTGGAGGCGTTCCTCGAGGCCCGGCGCGCGGAGGGGTACGGGGCCCGGATGTCGGCCGGGTACTGCTGGAAGTGGACGACGAAGGTGGCTCCGGGCGACCAGCTCCCTCTCGACGTGCACATTGGTGACTGGGCTCGTCCGTGGAACGTGTACGGCGACCGCTCGATCGCCGGTGCCCCGCCGGCCGCGTTGTGGGCCACCGATCCGGCCGGCTTCGGCCAGGTCGGCTGCGTGTACACCGCGCAGGGCTTCGAGTACGACTGGAGCGGCGTCATCCTCGGGCCGGACCTCGTCTGGCGCACCGACCGGTGGGTCACCGACCGGACGGCGTCCAAGGACCCGGTGTTCCGCAAGTCCATCAGCGATGCCGACATCGACCGTCTGATCCGCAATACCTACAAGGTGCTGCTGACGCGGGGAATGATCGGCACGGTGGTGTATTCGACGGACCCGGAGACGCGGGCCAAGCTTCGGGAGCTGGTCACGGAGCAGGTGGGACAGACCGCGATGGAGCAGAGCGACCCACGGCCGATGACCACTCACTGATTCCGGGCAGGACACACGGTCCCGTCGATTCTGCGCGATCGGGAACGGGCCACCCGAGTTGGAGTCGGACGGCGTACGGTCGCTGACCAGTCAGCGACCGTACGGCCTCTGTCAGCCCGAAAGCGCCGGGGTCAGGGGCTCCCGGGCCTCACCCCGGAAGACCTGTTCGGCGTGCCACTGCCGGTGCTGGCCCGCGACCGCGGGAACCCCCGCCTGCGGGCCGATGACCGGCCGTCCGGCCAGGGCGAGCACGTGCTGCCTGCTGGCCTCGCTGCGCCCGACGAAGCGCCGCGAGACGAGTATGCGGTGGCCCTCCCCCAGGCCCAGGACGCCCTTGTCGAAGAGCTTGTGGTGCAGCGAGCAGAGGCACAGGCCGTTGTCGACCTCGTCCGGCCCGTCGTAGGACCACCAGCGCACGTGCGCTGCCTCCAGGCCGACCGTGCTCGCGCCCAGCATCCCGTCGTAGCCGCAGAAGGCGCACTGGAACTCATAAGCGGTCAGGACGAGTTCACGCATCCGCCGGTCCCGCTGCCGTCGCGCCGCTCGCTCCCGCCCGCCCGGGCCGCCCGGGCCGCCGGTCACGCCCGCGGCCTCGACCAGGTCCAGGTCAAGGCCGACGGCCTCGCACAGGTCTGCGTGCAGTGACGGCGGGAAGTGGAAGTCCAGGAGCACCCGCGCCAACCGGCCCAGGAGCGCCGGCTCCTTCCGCAGCGCCGTTCGCAACTCGGACGCGAGCCTGCCGGTCGCCCCGCTGGAGCGCAGGACCCGCACGCCACTCCCCGGGCTCCCCAGCCCCTGGTCGGTCCTGACCTCCCAGACACCGTCACTGACCAGATGGTGGAACGGGTACGCGGGGGTGGTCGGATGGGACGGCCCGTACTCCTCGAGCAGCCGCTTCAGCTCCTCCTCGACAGCGCTGTACCGCAGTTCACCGTCGGCATCGCGCTGGAAGCTGCCCAGCGCGTACAGCAGCAGCAACGGTTTGTGCGGCGCCCGAACGTCGTTGCTCGTCCACCGTCTCAGCTTCGCCACCCGCTCCAGCCAGTCCATGGCCGCCTAGCGTATTCCGGGACACGGACACCACCTGAGCCTCAGCCCCCAGCAGAACATCGTCCTGGCGTCGCCTGCGGACACAGAGCGGTCCGGACTCCTCCCGACGATGCCCGAACCAATCCCCAGCCTCACCACGCAGCACCACCTGCTCCGTGCGCCCTGAGATCCCCCAATGCGCCCTTGATCCACCGTGCAGATCGGCGGACTGTCGGACCCTGAGGGTGGTCATCAGACGATCGATCGGGGGATTTGCATGTCGGACGCACACTCGGCCAGTCCGTGGGCACGCACGGTCTTCGGCTCCCTCGCCGCCGAGGTCGCGGGCATCGTGCCCGCATGCCTTGTCCGGGCCCACGAACGTGCCCAGGGCGGCCACGAAGGCGTTCACACGCAGACGCTCGAAGCCTACGGACACGGGCTCTACGCCGCTCAGTACGAGGAGCTGTCGGCCGGCCTCTGCCAGCTTCCCGGCGTTGAGCTGGTGCGCCTCCAGGCACGGACCGTCGCCGTGGTCGCCGGCCATGTCGTCTATCCCTACCGGTACGCGAAGAAGGACGTACCCGTGACCGCTGCCAGACTCCGGAGCGCGTCAGGGCTTCGCGCAGACCTCATCCGCAGGCATGGCCCCGACCCGCGTCAGGGAGAGCTGGATCTCGGCATCGAACTGCCGGACGAGGACGAGCCTCATGCGGATCTCGCGCGCCTCTCGCCGGACACCAAGCTTGTGCTCGTCGCCTACGCCTGCTCGTTGGCTGAGGGCGTGGTCCGCCTGGAATGGGGATCCGCGGAGCTTCGCCGCGAAGATCGATCACTGATCTGGCACCGCCACGAGCCCCTGCCCATCCCGCGGCAACGCTGATGTGAGGGGTCTCCGACAGACGGCCGATTGCGGGTTCGATCTTGTCCCGAGTCGATCTGCTGAAAGCAGGGGCTTGGCCGTACGCCTCGCCGCGCTTGTCGCTTCCGAGCGCCGTTCAAGAGCCTCGCCGGTTGGCCTCCGGAACAGGGCGGTCTCGCGGCGCCACAGGTACATGCTGGCCATACGTTCATCTGCTAATCCAGAGGGAGGACGTCATGCGTGGCACTGGAACGATCTACAAGCGGTGCGGCTGCCGGGACTCCCGTACCGGCCGGCAGCTTGGAAGTCTCTGCCCGCACCTCCACCGCCGTGGCCACGGTTCCTGGTATCTCGCGATGCCACGGCACGCGGCCGTCGACGATCACCGCTCCCGGCTGCGCCGGGGCGGCTACCGTACGCGGGCTGAGGCCGAGCGCGCGCTCAAGCGCCTGCGCGACCCCAACCTCGCGCACCAGGGCGGACTACTCACAACCGGCCAGTGGCTACAGCGCTGGTACGACATCGTCGAGCCCCATCTCCGGCCGTCGACCGCCCGCGGCTATCGCCAGCACCTGGAGCAGTACCTCCTGCCGCTGCTGGGCCGCGAACTGCTTTGCGACCTGACCAACGACTCGGTACAGCAGGCCTTCAGCACCATCGTTCGCCGACACCAAAACGCCAACCGGCCGATCAGCGCAGGCACATTGCGTCGCGTGCAGGCGACACTTCGTGCCGCTTTGAACCATGCGGTGCGCAACGGCCTCCTGACGGCCAACCCCGCCCGGAACCTGGATCTCCCACGAGCGCCGCGACCGCACCCGGTGGTCTGGACAGACAACCGAGTGGCGGAGTGGAAACGGACCGGCGAGCACCCACCCGTCGCAGTCTGGACACCCACCCAGACAGCCGCGTTCCTGGCGTACGCCAGCGATCACCGCTTGTACGCCCTCTATCACCTGTACGCCTTGAGGGGTCTGCGCCGCGGGGAAGGCGCGGGCCTCCGCTGGTCGGACTTCGACGCCTCGAGCCGCACACTCACGGTCGCACGGCAACTACAGCAACGGGAGAACGGACGGCTGGAGGTCTGCCCCGTGAAGACGCGCGCCGGCGAACGGACGATCGCCCTCGACGGAAACACCATCCACGTGCTGAACACACACCGTAGCCAGCAGAGAAAGGAGAAACTGGCCGCGGGAATTAGTTGGAATGAGTCCGATTACATTTTCACCGATGCCTACGGACGTCCGCTGCGCCCGGACCACATCGGCCACGTCTTCCAGAACATGGTGCGCAGAAGTGACCTACCGCCAGTCCGGCTCCACGACCTGCGCCACGGAGCGGCGAGCCTCGCCTTGACCGGCGGATCCGATCTCAAAGTCATCCAAGCCCAGTTGGGGCACTCTACGATCATGACCACCGCCGACACCTACACCTCGGTCCTCCCCGAGACGGCCCATCTCAGCGCCGAGGCAACAGCTCGAGTGGTCATCGATGCGGCCCGAAAGCTCTCCCGAGGCATCCGGTACCAGCCGAGGCCGCACAAGCGGCGCACGGAGGCCCGGCCGGGAGCCTCCCCAAACAGAGGGATTCGTAGCTCAGCGTAGGAATTTGACGGTCCATCGCCAGACCCGGGGCACCCCACGAACGACCCACTCACGGCCCATCGAGGACGAGAAAGTCGCCCGGCCGCGCCCTCAGGGGCGCAAGAAAGACCAGGTCACAAGGGATGGCGGAACGAAAGGTGATCCCCGAACGAAATCGGCAGACCTGCGGATTAAAAGTTTAGCGTCGGCGCGAAGTAGGGGACCGACAGCCCTGGACTCCTTACGTTCGTCACAGACCGTAGCTGCCGTCCCGCGTCTGCCGTCACTTTCAGGGTACTCCGGGCCATCGCGCGGCACTCCGGCCGCGACCCACCGGGCAAGACCGCCATTTACGGCGTGCATCGCGGCCGGCACCGAGGATCGCCCCCGCACCCTGGGGTGACCTGCACGGACTCCCCGCGACAGCAGGCCCTCGTCAGCGGCCTCAGGCGTCAGGTCGCCTCCCACCCGGCATGCCCGCCGGGGCTCGACGCGCTTCGAAGAACGACCCGTGCGTACGGTCTGCCCCGTTCAGCACGCCAAACCCTGTTCCGCCCGTCCAGGCGGACAGGTGACTGTGGGCGTGCCCGGCCGAGCCCGAGCGGCTCCACCACCCCATCAGAGGGAGACCATGCACGTCCGACCCCACGTTCCCACCGCAAGCCGCCTCTCGGTTCCGACCCCGGCCGTCACCGCCGGCTCCGCTCACGAGGCCGATCCGGCACCCGAATTCGACCTCCTGCACAGCGGCTGGTACTCGACCGAAGAACTCGCCTCACTGTTGACGGTCGACCCCTCAACCCTGCGGCGCTGGCGCTCCGCCACTCCCCCGCAAGGCCCGCCCTTCGTCCAGATCGCGCCCCGGCTCTACCTCTACAGCATCCCCGACACCCAGCTGTGGCTCGCCCAGAAGCGCACCGACCCATCCGAGGCAGCCTGAATGCCCGACCACACCCCGCTCATCCCCATGGGTGTCAAGCTCACCACCGACATCGAGCACCGCCCCGACCGCCGCCCTCATTTCCGCTACCGCGCCCGCGTGCGCTGGACCGACCCCAACGGCGGCGGCCGCAAGTCGGCTTCCTCCTCCGTCCCCACAGAACCCGAAGCCGAGGCCTGGATCGCCCGCATGCAGCAGGCCGCAGCACGCGGCATCACCCCCAAGACCCTCACCATGACCCTCGCCGAGTACGGCGACGAGAACTGGGACCTGGCGATGCGCGGCCTTGAGACCACCACCCTCGACCCCTACACCGCCGGCTGGAAGCTGCGCGTCACCCCGGTCCTCGGCCACATACCCGTCACCAGCATCACCAACGGCATCACCGACAGGGCCCTCCACTCCTGGATCGCCGACGGACTCAGCATCTCCTCCGTCAAGAACAGCCTCGCCCCGCTCGTGCGCATCATGGAGCAAGCCGTCCGCGACGGCCTCATCGACTTCAACCCCTCCCGCATGAGCGGCTGGCAACGCCTCTACAAGAAAGCCGAAGACGAACTCGACGACCCCCGCTCCCTCGCCCTCGCCGACTGGGACGCCCTCGACGAACTCGCCAACGCCCTGGTCGAGCGCTCCCACAACCACTACCGCGGCTGGGGCGACATCGTCCGCTTCGCCGCCTGCACCGCCGCCCGCATCGGCGAAGTCTCCGGCGTCCGCGTCAAGGACATCAACCGCTTCGACTGGACCTGGGACCTCTGCCGCCAAACCACCACCGGCCCCGGCGGCCTCATCGACAAAGGCACCAAGGGCAAGCGGCGCCGCACCGTCCCCATCATCGAAGAGATCCGCGACCTCGTGAACTGGCGCATGAACGTCGTCGGCAACGACCCCATGGCCCGCCTCTTCACCGGACCCCGCGGCGGCCGCATCACCACCGCCATCCTGCGCGACGCCACCCACTGGGACGAAGTCGTCGTCAGCCTCGGCTACGAGTACCTACGCCGACACGACCTCCGGCACACCGGCCTCACCTGGCTCGCCGACGCCGGCGTCCCCATCCACGTCCTCCAGAAGATCGCCGGACACGGCCACATCACCACCACCCAGCGATACCTCCACCCGGACAAGAGCTCCATCGCAAAGGCCGGCCAGACCCTCAGCAGGCACCTGTCGGCCGACCGGCACACCTCGTCGCCGACGGCGGCACCGGCCGAGGCGACAGTGCGCCATCTTCGCCTCGTCCAGTAGCAGCCCCACTGGACATCCGCCGGAGACCCCCACTGGCACGTTGCCCGCAACGGCGGGCTCGTCATCGTCAACCACCGTGCTGTAGAAGTGGCCTGTGGCAGACGATGAAGAAGACGCGCCGCCCTGGGTCCGGTTGCTGCTCCGCGAGCAGACCGCGCGCAACATCCACGGCAGCCTCCAAGCATCTGGAATCGCCGCGCCGCTGGAGGACGTACGCGACCTGTGCAACCGCCCGGTCGAGATGTACGACGCAGGCCCTTCTCCGCTACCGCGTGAGTGATCACTTCATCTCCCCAGCCGCGTCGGCACGTTGTGCCCCCCTACCGGTTGCTCATCCCCTACTCGGTTCGGGGCCGCGGATTCTTGGCGTCCCCAGCCGGGTAGTGCTGCTGGCATATCGCGCAGGCAGCGCGGCCCCGCGTGGGCCCGCGCTGTCGTGGACCAGGGGGTGGACCGGGTGGCACGCCGAAAGACGGTGGCGGAGATCCTTGCCGAGGCGTACCGCTTGAAGCAGCAGGCGCGAGCCGCGCAAGCGCAGGGCGGGACCCAACAGGCGACCGGCCGCGCTGCCGCCCCGCCGGCTCAACCCCGTCCCAGGAAGCGGAAGGTGGACCCCGCCGTCGAACACGCCCGGCTCCTGGCCGCCGGCGAGAAGCACCTCCAACGCGAGGAGGCCGCCCGTACCAAGGAAGCCGCCCGGGTGGAAGCCGAGTTGGCCAAGCGCCTGACGGCTCGGCGCTGGGAGGAGGAGGCGAAGAAGCGCGCGGACGCCCTGGCCGAGAAGGAAGCCCAACGGCAAGCCCGGCAAGCCGAGACGACCCGGCTCAAGGCCCAGGCCGAGGAGGGCACCGCCGAGTGCAACCGGCGCCGCGAGGAGCTGGAATCAGTCCTGCTGCTGCGCCCCGAGGGCCTGGAGGCCTGGCACCCGCACGTCGAAGAAGCGTTCGCCCACGATGGCCCTCAGGGCCTCGCGGAGCGGATCGAGGACCTGCTGCAGCGCTCCCCTGTCCCCCCGGGCTGCCGGGCCGCGGCCCAGGCGGTCTACGTCCCCGAGGCCCAGCAACTCCTGGTCGACGTCGAGCTGCCGAACCACGAGATCGTCCCCGAGGTGGCCTCCTACCGCTACGTCGCACAGCGCGCCCAGGTCGTCCCCCAACCCGCCAAGCCAGCCGAGATCCACGAGGCCTACGCCAGGCTGGTGGCCCGCCTGGCCCTGCGCGCGCTAGACGAGGCGTTCTCCGCCACACCGGCCGCGTTCGTGGAGACCGTCGTCCTCAACGGCCGCGTCAACGCCACCGATACGGCGACCGGCCAGGCGATCCGGGCCTGCGTCGTCAGTGTCGTCGCCCAGCGCAAGGACTTCGCCGAACTCGTCCTGGACGAGCCCAGGCTCGACCCGCAGCAGTGCCTCCACCGGCTCGGCGCCACCGTCTCCAAGCACCCCCACGACCTGGAACCGGTCACGCCCATCGTCGAGGCCGACCTGTCCCGCTACCGCATCATCACCGACACCGCCGTGGTCGCCACCCTCGACAGCCGGCCCGACCTGCTCCAGATGAACCCCTACGACTTCGAACGCCTGGTGCGTGAACTCTTCGAAGCCATGGGCTACGAGACCTGGCGCACCCAGGGCTCCCGCGACGACGGCGTGGACGCCGTCGCGACGCTGACCGACCCGACCGGATCCACCATCTTCGCCATCCAGGCCAAACGCTCCAAGAACATCGTCCCGGTGAACACCGTCCGCGCCATGTCCGGGGTCATCCAGGACAAGGACGCCGGCTACGGCATCGTCGTCACCACCTCGTGGTTCGGCAAGGACAGCTACGACTTCGCCCACCGCAACGGCCGCCTGCGCCTCATCGACGGCCGCAACCTCAAGGCCCTGCTCGCCGAGCACCTGAACATCGACGCCCTGATCGGCCTGCCCAAGGTCCCCCCGGGCTGGCAGGCCGACGACCTCATGTAGGCACGAAAGCGCGGCCTCCACACCGGACTGCCTCGACCCCTAGGCCGACGGCTGCGGTCCCCAGCTGGTCGCCGACCAGATCACAAAACGGGGGCGTCAGAGTCGCCCGACACGTGTCGGACGATCGACCAACGGCCGCTGACCTAGGATTATTCCCGGCCAACGGTCTTCCGACACAATGCCGGGGCGACAGGATTTGGTCCTGTGACAACCTTCCTTTCCCGCAGATCACTTGGCGCAAGTGAGGTTGAGGTTGGACAGGGGACTTCCACCTGCGGCAAGATCCGCGAGACCCTTGGCAAGGCCGTCACCGCCCCGACAGTCCCGCTGGCTCTGCAACTGAAGCAGAAACAGCCGTGCTGAACTCGACTGCTCTCCCGCGAGAGAGTCCCACCAACGGCTCCACCGCTGCCGAGACTTCTTCCGCCCTCCCACGTGTGGGACCTCGACGCCACTACTCTCTGCACCGGAAGTCTCCGGAGAGATGTCTGGTCAACGGGCTGTTAAGCCTCGCGCCGTCGATACATGGGCCGCCGGCTCCCTGAGCAGGCCGTCACCGATGCCTGACCGCTCTGGAACAGATGTTCTCCTAAGATGTACTCACCAGGGGCATGAGGAGTTTGGAGTGGCCTCCATACCGGCCTACGCCGCGCAGCGGCGGGCTGATGCTGTAAGTGGGCGGCTGACTGCGTTGTTCGACCGCTCGAGTAAGGGAACCGGGCAGGTGTGTCCGTGGGAGCTGGTCGTCTTCGACGACCTGAGCGCAGAGGCACGGGCGGCGGCGGCCTGGATCGTGGCCGATTCGGTCATGCAGGATCGCACCGGCAATCAGCCGGCGGCCTACAGCCTGTGGCGGCATGCCGTGCTCTCGGGAACGAAGCTGGCCGGCGACGATCGCGCGGAGGTGCTGGCCTTCGCCATACCGGTGTTCAAGGCAGCGGGAGAGGAAGCGACCAACGCTCTAATCGGATACGTCGGCGAGTGGCTGTGGTACCTGATAACTCGCGAGCTTCCGCCCGAGGTCGACCGGACAATCGAGATCATCAACTCCCCCAGCGGCACGGTGACGGACAGTGGTGGTGACGGGATCGTCGTTCACCGTCTGACAGGTGCAGAGGGCGGATTCTCCTTCAGATTGTGGGAGATGAAGAAGTTCACGGCCGACCCTACGAAGTCGAGCGATGTGGGAACGACGATCCGGAACGCGTGGCGCCAGCTCGGCACGAGCGGGGCCGAATACCTGGCGATGATGTCGTTCGCCGACCAGCACCTTTCCAAGGACTCGCACGCGTTTGTCAGCACCCTCGTGCGGCAGTGGGTGCAGGCAGCCCCTTCCAGCAACGCGGGGGTGAGCGTGGCACTCGACGAGACCGCAGTCCCGCAGCAGGCATTCCACTTGTCTCACACACACTTCACATCACACAGGCATGACGGCGCGATGGCAGGACTGATCATCGGCATCGATGAACTCGGTGAGTTCGCCAAGGACGTAAGGAGCTATGTGTGGAACGCACTCTAGACCTTCAGGTCCTGACTCTTGCCCTTGGCAATCACAGCGGAGCGATCCTTCCCACCTCTGCAGAGCTTCTTGCCCTACTGACGGAGCTGGAGATCAATGCCGTGCGGGCCGACGCAGGTGTTCCGGAGGACGTCCTGAACACTGCGTGGCTCCTCCACGGCCTGGCCGCAGTCAGCCCTGGCGCCGCGGACTATGACCCCGCCCAGGTACGTCATGCGTTCGCCGTCAGTGCTCACGTCCTCGACCTTGCCCTCGCAGGTGAGCGCGACGACACCGAGCGTCTGAAGATCGCATTCGCTGCGCAGGCTGGCTACCGGCGGTGTGAGCAGGACCCCAACGCCACTGCGGTCTACCGCGCAGTCGAACAGCTCGTAAGAACCGACGCAGAGCTCCCCGATCACATCGAAACCCTCGCCCTTGAGGCGGGCGTGGCCTTCCTCGGCATGGACCGCCCCAAACTCACCACGGTGCTTCGGGCTTGGCGCCGCCAGCTCGCCCAACTCCGCGCGCTTCTCGGCCGCCGCTTCGATCGGCCGGACACTCTAGCCGGCACCATGTACGGTCCAGCCGAGGCTGTCGTCGACGCAGTTCACCACCTCCACCAACACCTCGCATTCGGCGAGCAGAACGACCTCGACACCGCGGTGCAGCTACTCGGGGATGTCGTGGCACAGCAGACTGGTACCGGCGACTTGCTGGCGCGCTGGGTGGCCTCGCACCTACTCGAGCTCAGTGAAGACCTTTCTGGCAGCAGCCTCTACCAGCTACTGCCACCAGGCACGCCGCCGGCCGTCGCCCGGACCTTCGCACTCTCCAACCCACCGGTGCTCACGCTGTGGCCGCCGCAGCGCAGATTGCTCGAACTCGAGCGGGGAAACCCAGTCGACCCCGCGACGACGCGCAGCCTCATTAGCGTACCCACAAGCGCAGGCAAGACGCTCATGGCACAACTGGTGATCTGCGCGCACCTGGCACAGGCCAACGGCCGGGTGCTGTACGTTTCGCCGATGCGCAGCCTCGGCCGCGAAATGCGGCAAGCCCTGCGTGGACGGCTACGGCTGCTGGGACGGCGGCTGGCCGCCGATCTGCCGGACTTCCCCATCGGCGACAGGATACTGGGGAATCTCAACGACGACGTGGAGATCCTCACCCCCGAACGGCTGATGCACATGCTGCGCCACGATCCCGTGGAAGCTCTTGACGGCGTCGGGCTAATCGTGGTGGACGAGGCCCATCACATGGCGCAAGCCCAACGAGGCTTCGTACTGGAGGGGCTGCTGGCGTTCTGCCAGATTCACCCGGAAGCACCGCGACTGGTGCTGCTGTCCGCAGCCGTCGGGAACCGGGCAGCGCTGGCGTCTTGGTTGGACCCGGCCCACCCGCCAGAAGAGGTGTTCTTCAGCGACACCTGGCGCGGGCCGCGGCGCCTGCACGGGTTGCTATCTCCGTACTACATGCGAGATCGCGTGGAGCGGACTGAGCGCACGCCCACCAAAAGAGCGCGCGGACGCATTAAGGCGGTGGTGCCGGTGGCCCTGCGGATGGCCCTGCGCCCCACCCACCACAGCGTCCAAACCGACAGTGCTGCTCACCCGGGAGCTCGGGCGGCGATCATTCGCCGAGACGTACGAAGGAGACTGGAACAAGGGTACGTTGCTCGCAGGCGGCACTGCGAACTACCAACTGTTCGCGGCAGGCGCCGCCTACCTAGCGACCAAAGGCAGCGTGCTGATGGTCGTCCCGACAAAGAAGACCGCCCGCGACACCGCGCGCGCGATAGCCGATCACCTAGAAGCACGGGCTGCGGCCGAGCCCTTGGCCGTCTACCTATCCGAAACCCTAGGGGAGGAGCACCCCCTGGTGTCGTGCGCACGCAAGGGTGTCGCCTACCATCACGGCGCGCTGCCCGACGATGTCCTAGAGGCGATCGAGGACGCGGTGCGCACCGGGCAGCTCCTAGCGATCGCCAGCACCAGTACCTTGACCGATGGCGTCAACCTGCCCGTACGCACTGTCATCGTCCATCATCCGATCGACGGGGACTTCCGGACCTACGAACGGCAACGGCAGATGACGGACGCGGAGCTGCTGAACGCGGTCGGCCGGGCCGGGCGTGCAGGCCGCGAGAGCGAGGGGTGGATACTTCTCACTCGACAGGTCACACCAACCACAGCCGACTTCGACCGACTCACCCCGAGCGACGACCAGCTACACGTCACCTCAGCCCTATTGGACTCCCAGGTCCTGGAACAGCTCGCTGAGGCCGAGAACAGGGTCCGAGACGACGCTGACGAGGTACTCAAGCTCGCAGGCACACTGATTGCAGACTTCGCCGCCTACGTGTGGTTCACGGTGGATGCCCTCGGCTCGATGCCGGCCTTGGACCGTACCCCCCTCAAGGCCGTCGAGAACCTCCCCGCACTCCAGCTCGTGGAGGACCCCCGGGCGCGCTCAAGGTGGCTATCGCTAGCCGAGAAGGTCGCCGAAGTTCACGCCGCAACCAGCCCCGCGGCCCGCAGGCGCTGGGCCACCACCGGAACCAGCCTATTCACCGCTCGCAACCTCGACGAGCTTGCCCAATGGCTCACCGCTGAGGTCCGCACCCTGACAGCGCACCGTGACGAGACACAGTGGGAAGGCGACTTCGAAGGGTGGTCGCTGGCCCCGGACGAGTGGCCGCTTCGCCGCACGCTCGACTTCCTCGCCGAGCACCGCGTACTCGACACGCTGCTCGGTCTGCCCGAGGTCACGGGAAGCTGGCAGTTCACCGACCGGGAGCACCGGGGTAACCCCGTGGAAGTGCCAGTAGGCCAAGCCATTACCGATTGGATCTCCGGCCTGCCAATCCCTCGCCTCGCACAGCGTTGGCTGCCAAACGTGGAGCGGGTATGGGCACTGGAACAGACGGTCGACAACATCAGTCGCACCTTCGAGCACGCCTTGTCGTGGACCCTTGGTGCGCTGATCCACCTGGTCAACACTCAACTCGCCGACTTCGGTTCCCTCACCCGTCTCCACCTTGAGACCGGCTGGTACCTGCGGCACGGCGTCGACACAGTCCAGGCTCTGAAGCTGCTCACCTCTGGAATAACCTCGCGCCGTCTCGCCCACGCCATGGGGTCCGTCGCAGCCAATCAGCAGATCCCGACCGCGGACATGAAGGAATGGGTGTCCGACTGGCAGATTGACGGCTGGCTCTCCCTGTTCCAACCCACACCGCGGGAGATCGACGAACTTCTGGAATACGTGCGTCAGCCACGGGATCTGATTGGCGAACTCATAGACGGCAGAACTGTCAGCGTCGAGGTAGTCCTTGACCCATGGAGGGAACCGGCCTCAGGCGAAGCCACTATGGAGCGGCCGACCCCCGATTCGCCGACGCTCAGCATCTTCGTCGGACCGATCTACGCGGGATACATCCAGGTCCAGCACCAGGTCGACGTTCTCGCCGTACTCGACAGCGGGCTGTCGCTAAATCTCTCCCTGGTGAACGGACAACTGACTATCGCGAGGTCTCCATGGTCAGACTGAGCGGGCCGTCACGGCTTTATGCCATAGGAGGGGTCAGCGTTGGCTGCCCTCGTGACGGTCCCGATCTGTGGGTCCGTTGCAGGAGCAGTCACCCTGTCCAGCAGCGCTTCGAGCCCTACCACCGGCATCACGGAGCGATGCAAGTCGGTCTCCCTCATGGGCACTGACGGCACTGAGGCGGTGCTCCATCCCTGCAGCAGGGCGCTGCGCTTGTCGCATGTCTATCGACGACCGCGACCTCAAGGCCTTGCTCGCCGAGCACCTGAACATCGACGCCCTGATCGGACTGCCCAAGGTCCCCCCGGGCTGACAGGCCGGCGACCTGGTGTAGGCGCGAACGCGCGACCGCCGCACCGGTCTACGACGGGCCCTCGGCCGACGGCTGCGGTCCCCGGCTGGTCCCCAGCAAGATCACAAAGCGGCGGTGCCGCAGCCGCTCATCACCTGTTAGGCCATCAACAAAAAGGCCGCTGACCTGGGATTTCTCCCGGCCAACGGCCTTCCGACATACTGTCGGGACGACAGGATTTGAACCTGCGACCCCTTGACCCCCAGTCAAGGGGTTCAACTATTGTCGGCAGCCGAGGCCTCAAGGCCTCGGCTTTTCTCTTGCTGAACTACCCTGGGGTACAAGTGAGTTGGGACTTCCCGACGGAAGCGATGGCACGGAGAGCTGACAGTGGCTCAGTGTTTACTTCGTGCAGAAGTGTCCGTTTCGGACCATCGGCGCCCATAGGCGCTCATCAGGTGTGGTCCCAAAGTGGTCCCCAGGCCGAGCGCCCCGCCACAGCTACTGCCCGTGATCGAGACCTGTCGGCCCTTCAGTAAACGGCGTCGCGCCTGCCCGACCGCCCCTGCGTCGATGCCGCCAGTCGGCCCACGGAGCCGGCGCCTGCGGGCGGATCACGGTCGCTTACCCACCGGTTGCGCATAGTGATCTTCCGGGCGGTGTGTCGTCTTGAGCGTGTCGTCGCCGTGTGGTTCTGACGTGCTTCGCGCACCGCCCCGCACGCTCTGCCGCCACACCCGACACGGCGGCCACTCTTACCCCAGAAGCACCACCCAGTCCGAGAGAAGGGGAAGCTCATGGGACAGCGTGCGCGGCGGGGCCGGGTCTACCGGCGGTGTGGTTGTTCGGACGGGCACGGGAAGCAGTTGGGTCCGTGGTGCGTGCGATTGTTGGAGGAGGCGGGTCACGGGTCGTGGACGTACTGCGTCGACCTGGCCCCCGAGGGCGGGAAGCGGAAGACCCGCCGGCGCGGTGGGTTCGCCACCCGCGCGGAGGCAGCCCGGGAGATGAGGGCGGTGCTGAACGGTGAGCTGCGTGGCGTCTACGAGGACCGGCGCGTCACGGTGGCGAGCTTCCTGCGGGGGTGGCTGGCGGCGAAGAAGGAGGTGCTCGCGCCGAACACCTACGCCGGCTACGCGGACTGCGTCGAACGCGACCTGATCCCTGCCTTCGGCCACTATCGGCTGCCCGACCTGCGGCCGAAGCAGATCGACGCCTGGGTGGGCGCCCAGCAGAAGGCCGGCCGCGGCCGGGTCACGATCTACCGGGTCGTGGCCACTCTGCGCAATGCACTGAACCACGCGGTGCGCTCGTGGCGGCTGCGCTACAACCCGGCCAAGCACTCCGTCCCGCCCAAGCCCCGGGCCGCCGAGCGCACCTGCTGGACCCCCGACGAGGCGGCCGCGTTCCTGCGCCACAACGCCGCGCACTACGCCGACCGGCTCACCGACCTGTTCGAGGTCATGCTCGGCACTGGCATGCGCCGCGGCGAAGTCCTCGCCCTGCACTGGTCCGACGTCCACCTCATGGACCGCCAGCTCTACGTCCGCTGGACCCTCGCCGCCGTCAACAACAACGACATCCTCTTCCGCGAGCCCAAGACCGAGGCCAGCCGCGCCTGGATCAGCCTCTCCCCCCGAGTCATGACCGCCCTCCACCGCCAGGCCGACCTCCAGATGGCCACCCACCCCGACAACCTGCTCGAAGGCCTGGTCTTCGCCAAGCCGGATGGCCTGCCCTTGCGCCCGCAGTGGGTCCTCGACCAGCTCCGCAGGCGCACCACCGAAGCCGGCCTCCCCAAGATCGGCCTGCACGACCTCAGGCACACCGCCGCCAGCATCATGATCGCCGAAGACATCCCCGTCGCCGTCGTCTCCAAGACGATGCGCCACTCCACCCTCGCCATCACCATCAACCTCTACGGCCACCTCCTCAAAGACTCCGCAGACGAAGCCGTCAAGGCACTCTCCACCGCACTCGACCGAGCCGACGCCCACCACGTCGTTGACGGCCCCACCCGCGCACTGCGGTTCGCCGCGTAGGCGATCCCAGCCTCGGCCGCCATCAATTCCGCCCACAGGCAGCGGGTATCAGCTGGTGGCGGCCTGCCTCGTCCTTCCAAGCCGCCCTCTAGCACTGGAGACAGCATGACGCCGACCGCCGCCACATCTGGGACCGCGCGCGCCAAGACGGAGGAACCCACCGTCTTTCTGCCGGAGGGCGACTGTCCCGGGCGGTGACATCGAGCACGCAGCTCTCAAGGCCGGTATCCTCGCCGCCCCCGAGGACGGCGGCCCATGCGTCTGGATCGATGTCGGCGATACCGGCATGAGCAGCAGCTACATGCGCGATGCCGACCGGGTTCGGAAGTTCGCCTCGGATCTCCGTATCTTCGCCACCGCGGTCGACACAATCGCACCGAACTCGTCAAACACAAGGCATAGGCCAGCGCGCCGACATCGCCAGTGTGGCCTGGGACGGCGGTTCAGACGCCGGCTGGGCCCACCAGAACTACTGGTTGCGACGCGATCGGGGGCTCGGGCCGGCCGTGGGTTCCCTCTCGGAGGTGGAGCGATCGGTGAGGTCGGGGCGCCAGGCGGGTGGCAGGCGCCAGCGGGACTCTTGGTCGCGTAGCCTGCGGCACAGCCGCAGGATCCGGCCGGTGCCGGGGATGGCGATCAGGAGGATGCCGAGGATCGGGGCCAGCAGCAGCGCGCCCACGAGCGGGACGCTCCCATGGGCGCCGCGTCCACGGAGTTGCCGTTCTCGAGAACGAAGATCGACGAGATCAGAGGCACCAGGGCGAACAGGGTCGCGTCGGCCGATACTGCGCCGGTTCGGGTACGTCGGGGGTCGTCGCGCCCCGGCAACTGGCATTCGGTCGGGGAAGTCGGATTCGCATCGCGCTCCCGCTGCGGAGGGTGCCCGCCGGCGCCTACGGCAGGCACCCTCTCCGGGATGGTTCAGTGCTTGAAAACGTCCTTGATCTTTTCTCCTGCCTGCTTGGCGTCGCCACTGACCTGGTCGGCCTTCCCCTCTGCGGTCAGGCGCTCGTTGCCGACCGCCTTGCCCGCCGCCTCCTTCGCCTTGCCCTTCGCCTTCTCGGCGACGTTCTTGGCCTTGTCCTCGCCGCTCATGTCTTTTATCTCCTTGTGATGCTGGATGACGTCCGACGCCCGGGGCGGTCCGCTCCGGGCGGGTGAGCGTGCGGTGCGCGTTCCCCGAATGGGGGTGTTCATGCAGAGCCCGGCGCTACCGGGCGCCGGGTTTCCCCTGCCGGAGCCGGCGGCCTCCACTGGCACCGGCCGACCCTGGGGCGCTCCAGTGCCTCACGAACCGGCCTTCGGGCGCTGAGGTGGCCGAGGTCGGTGCGTCGGCACCAGGGCGGGACAGCCGCCGAGTCCCGGTGGTGTCAGGAGGATCTCCGCCCAGACCGTCTTCCCGGCAGGACGCAGGTCGCTGCCCCAGCGGTGACACAGCTGCTCGAGCACGATCAGCCCGTACCCGCCGGGTCGCCCGACACGGGGGAGCCGGCGGGTGGGTGCGACGGGATCCGTATCACTGACCTCGATGCGCAGCGCTGTGCTGGAGTGGTGGAGGCGTAGAGCCCGGGGGCCCGCGGTGTGTTGCGCGGCGTTCGCGACCAGCTCGCAGACCACGAGAACAGCGTCACTTCCGGCGGGCTCGCCGAGCTTCCAGTCGGCGAGAACGTCTCTGGTGAAGTCGCGAGCGGCGGTGACCGCGTGCTGCGCTGCGGAAAGGTCGAGACGGCGTGCATCGCCCGCCCCGCGGCAGGCGCCGCCGGTTCCGGTGCTCGCGATGTTGTTCACCCCGTCACCTCCGCCTGGTCTGGTGGTTCTGGCCTTGCGCGGCGAGGCTGCTCCGATTCGCGCGTGCCCACGACGGGCGAGTACACACCTGAATCTCGATCCGAGGTCTCGCACCGCTCGCGGGAACGGCAGGTCGACGGGTCAGGATGTGTGCTGCTGCCGGGAGGCGCGTCGCTCGGTTCGGCGCAGGGTCATCAGAGGCAGGATGAGCCACGAGACGGCGAACCAGAGCAGAACGCAGCTGGTGAGAACCGCGGCCAGCAGCGCGTGACCGGTGGCCGTCCGCAGCAGCAGGAGGAGCGCGGCTCCGATGGTGAGGCCGAGCAGGATCATGCCGCATCCGATGAGCTTGCCGGCCACGTGAACCAGCTCCGTCTTGAGGTCGTGCCCGGCGAAGAAGTGGTGAAAGGAGACGGGGGCGATGAGCGCTGCGGTGGCGCAGGCGCCGAGGATGACCGTGACGACGTACAGGCTCTTGTCGAATCCTCCCAGCGACGCGAAGCGGGGAGTGAACGCGACGCTCAGCAGAAAGCCGAAGAGGATCTGGGCACCGGTCTGGCAGACGCGGACCTCTTGCAGCATCTCGCTCCACAGCCGGTCCGCCCGCTCCTCGGCCGTCTCCTCACGACCGGGGCCGCCGCCCTGTGAGCTGCGCGGTGAAGTCCCTGTGTGGCGCTGTTCGGTGTTCATGCAACGGCCTCCTCGGATTGAGGGGCTCCGGCCCGATACGGGGAGCAGCGCCAAGGGATGGCCCCGTGCGGGAGCGGGGAGCCATGGCGGTCACGAATCCCGCTCGGCCGGGCGTTGAGAGGGATGGTCCGGCTCACCGTCGGTAGTGGCGGGTTCCTCGTCGAGCAGCTGGAGCAGGGCGGCTACGGTGTGGCCGGCTTCGGCGGGGTGTCGCAACTGGGTGTGAGGTGTGACGTGATAGCGATTGCGCCGCCCTTCTCGCGAGTGCGTGAGGTAACCGCCCGCTTCCAGGTCGGCGACGATGGTCTGCACGGCGCGCTCGGTCAGCTGGCAGGTCGCGGCCACGTCACGCAAGCGGATCCCGGGATCCTTGGCGATCAAAGAGAGCACCCGGGCGTGGCTGGTCAGAAACGTCCAGCTCCGACGGCCGGTGGCATTCGCGTCCATATGCCCATCGTACGATCGACGTTTCACGTCCTTCAATATGTGCACAAATGTTCGTGCATTCCTTGACATGCTTCGATTGCAGGCAGACGATCGGTCTAGGAGACCCTTCCTCTTGCGGGAGGAGCACGGCCATGTATCGTCACCAGCTGTGCCCGCAGTCGGTTCCGTCGGTTTCGCCAACTGGCACGGCCGCGCCGACGTTGGGGCCACGGTCGGCAGCTGTCCGGTTCACTGTTGAAGTCGTCGGAAAGGCCGACGGCTCGGCTCTGGTATCAGTGGTCGGCGAGGTCGACCACGACGGGGCTGACACGTTCAGGCGAGCGTTGGCGACCGCCTTGAACGAGTGCACCGTCGGGCTCGAACTGGATCTCGCAGGCCTGTCGTTCTGCGACTGCGCCGGTCTGAACGTCCTGCTGTGGGCACGCAACCGTGCCGCAGCCACCGGACGCGCCGTACGGGTGGGCTCTATGAGCCCCCGGGTATCGCGGCTCGTCGACCTCACAGGGACCCGAGAAGCGCTCGCCTCCCCTCACTGGCGCGGCCGGTCAATATGAGCTATCGGCCGGCACGTTGCCCCGCAGCACGAGCCTGCCGCCTCCCCGCCGGGCATGTCAGGCCTGTTACGGACGGCCGTGCGAGGGACCTCCGCAGGTAGTGGACGGTCGGGAGTGTGAGGAGTCCCGCGGAGCGGCGGGAGTTGTCCAAGACCAGCCCGCGTAGGTGCCGTTGTGGAGCCGGACTGGCCTTCGCATTGGGTCCGGAGGGACTGACCGGGATGGCAGCTTCCAGCTGCGGCAGGCTGGTCGCGGAGCGCACAGGCAGTGCTGCTTTTCGAGCGCAGACCAGGCGCGACCAGCACGGAAAAGGCGGATGGGGTACGGAAAGGAACGCTCAATGGCTATGCCGACAACGGTGACGCCGGAGATCGAGGCGCGTACTGTCACCGATCCGGGTTTCTTCCCTCGCCTTCACGGGTTGCCGGAGATCGCCGATCCACTTGCCGTCAGCACGACGGAGGCCAGGGAGCTGTCGCGCGTCCTCCTGCTCCGCCTGCGGCAGACGGAGCAGGGCACCGAGTTGCACTCCTATGTGCGCGGCATGCTGATCGAACTGAACGTCTCCCTCGTGAAGTTCGCGGCCAGGCGCTTTCGCAGCAGCCACCAACCGATGGACGACATCATCCAGACCGGCACCGTGGGCCTGATCAAGGCCATCGACCGCTTCGACCCGGACCGTGGAGTGGAGTTCACCACGTTCGCCCTCCCGACGATCATCGGCGAGATCCGCCGGTTCTTCCGCGACTCCACCTGGGCGGTGCACGTCCCCAGGCGCCTCCAGGAGGCCCGGCTAGCTGTCGTCAGGGGATCGGACGAGCTGGAGCAGGACCTCGGTCGGGCGCCCAGCACTGAGGAACTCGCCGTACACGTCTCGCTGCCACAGGACGAGGTGGTCGAGGCGCTCGGAGTCGCCACCGCGCGAACCGCGAGCTCATTGGACGCCCCGATGGACGACGGCGACGCGGACAGCGCCCGGGAGTGTCGCTTGGGCTGCTGCGACCAGGCGCTCGCCGTGGTGGAGGACGTACAGTCCCTCAAACCCCTGATAGCCGAACTGCCCGAGCGCGAGCGCACGATACTGGCTCTGCGATTCACCCAGGACCTCACCCAGGCCGAGATCGGGCGGCGCCTCGGGATCTCACAGATGCACGTCTCCCGGCTGCTCACCCACAGCTTCCAGGTCCTGCGCACGGGCTTGACCGACGATCAGGACGCCGGGAGCCAATCCGCACACGCCCACTGACGAGGTGCACTTTTCCGCGAGCCGGACTGGTGCACCTGCTTCCGGCAGACCAGCGCCGACGGCGTTGCCGACCGCGCCGCGTGCGCGGGCAGCCCGGCTGCGCCTCGGAACGGCGGCGGATCGAGCAGGGACGTCACCGAGGCGCGCAGCCGACCGTGACCGCCCGGCACCCGGACCCTGCGGACCGCCAGGCCGGCGCGCGACGATGACCTCGATGGTGCAGCCCACGGGCCGCCATGCCCGCGTACGCGGAGAAGCCGGCACGGAAGGAAACCGCGCACGGCCGTGCCGAACGAGCACGCGCGGACCTGGCCAGGATGCGGCGCCGACGTTGGCCCGAAGGTTTCCTGACGACCCGTCGCGGAGTCATCCCCGGCCGTGCGATTCCGGCGCAGCCCCGCTCATACGCACGCCCGCTCTCGTGCCGTGCAACGTGCCGCGGCCGACGAGTGCTTGCGGTGTCCGGTACTGTCCGGCTCCGGCGCGGTCGCCCGCGCGCTTTGGCGTCCCACAGTCCGTCGCCAGTCCGTCGCGCATGTCCGCAGCGCAACGCCGAGTCGCAGCTGCTCGCGCTGTTGCCGACCACGAGGCGGGCGGCGCTTCAGACCTGGGCGGTGATCGCGGCGCACAGCACCGCGACGCCGAGTGCCAGCCAGGCCAGGTAGTCACCGAGGTGTCCGGAGTGCAGGCGGCGCAGTGCCCGGACGGCGAGGGCGGCAGGGTGTCGCTCGGGCATTTCTGGTGGGTGCCGGCGGATTGCGGCGGTGGCGAGTGCGACGGCGAGTCCGGCGGACAGCAGGCCGAGAAAGATACCCGTGGTGGTCCAGTCCGCGGGCGGCGCAGGGATCGCAGACGGTGCGCTCTGCCCGGTGACTGCGGCCGTGTAGCGGGCGGGGTCGGTGAAGGCGGCCGCCCCGCGCGCGAGGGTGTCAACGACCATGGGCAGGCAGCCGAGGGCTGCGGCGAGAGCGAGCAGGACGGCGGGGACGATGATCATGGTCGGAGGCAGAGTGCGCCTCATGGAGCGGATCTCGGGTTCCTTGCGCTCACCGGTGGTCTCCTCCTCGCCGGCGCTGCTGCGGGGCGCCGGTCCGGCGCCCCAGAAGACCCGCAGGCCGGCGCGGAGCACTGCGGCGCCGGTGAGGGCGGAGGCGGCGACGAACACGGCGGGCAGCCACGGCTGCCAGTGTCCGGCGGCGTCCTCGGTCACGGCTTTGCCCAGGCCGGTACCGAATGGCGGAAGCCCGGCCAGCGCGAGGGCGCCGACGACGAACAGGACACCGACCCCGCGCAGCTCGCGTGCCCTGCCGTACAGGCCGTGCTCGTCGACGGAGCCGTAGCGGTCCAGCAGGACCCCGGTCAGGGCGAACAGGGCGGCCTTCACGCAGCCGTGCGCGCCGACGTAGAGCGCCGTCCCGACGACGCCGTCGGGGGTGAGCAGTGCGACGCCGATGAGGAACAGGCCGACGTGGCTGACGGTGGAGAACGCCAGCAGGCGCTTGAGATGTCTTTGCTGCCAGCACATCACGGCGCCGACCAGGGCGGTCAGCACGCCCAGGGCCGCGAAGGTGGTGCGGAACGCATCGTGGGGGATGCCGCCGGGGCCGGAGAATACGGTCCACTAGACGCGGGCGATGCCGTAGACGCCGAGTTCGACCATGACGCCGGACATCAGCATGCACACCGGGGTCGGGGCGACCGCGTGGGCGTCGGGCAGCCAGAAGTGGAACGGGACGGCGGCGGCCTTGACCAGGAAGGCGGTGCAGATGAGGACGAACGCGACCACGGTCAGCAGGTCGGTGCGGTGCCCGGCGAGCTGGTGGCCGAGGCGGGCCAGGTTCAGTTCGCCGGTCCGGGAGTAGAGCACGCCGATGCCCAGCAGGGAGCAGTAGGCGGCGAAGGAGGTGACGATGCCGAAGGTGAGCGCGCCCTGGAGCGGGCGGGGGTCTTCGATGCGGTAGCCGGTCAGCGCGTAGGCGGCGGCTCCCATGAGTTCGAAGAAGACGAAGGCGTTGAACAGGTCTCCGGTGAGCGCGAAACCGGCCATGCCGGCCTCGAACAGCAGGATCAGGGCGGGGAAGATGCCGGCGTGCTCGCCCTTCGGTTCGTCGAAGTACCGCCAGGAGTAGACGATCACGGCAAGGACCAGGGCGGCGACCAGCAGGGCCAGACCGGCTCCGATCCGGTCCGCGGCGAGCACGATGCCGACCCGGGCGGGCCAGCCGCCCAGGTCGGCCGTGGCGAGTGGTCCGCCGCGCGTCCACACCAGGACGAGGCAGAGCACCTCGGCCGTGGCGAGGGTGGTCGCGATGATGTCGCAGCCGGTCCGGGGCAGCAGGCGCCCGGCTACGGCGAGCAGGGCTGCGCCGAGCAGCGGGATGGCGACGGCCAGCGGCAGGAGGTCGGCAGCTGTCACGGCCGGTCAGCCCTTCAGGCCGGTGAGGGCCTGCGGGTCGACGGTGTGGTGGCGTTTGCGCAGTTGAACGGTCAGGGCGAGCAGGAGTGCCGTGACGGTGGCGCCGACCACCACGTCGGTCAGGGCCAGGGCCTGGACCACGGGGTCGACGACCGGGCGGGTGCCAGGTGTGAGGTCGGAGTAGACGGGAGCTGTGCCGTTGCGGCGGTAGCCGACGGCCAGGAGCAGTAGGTAGGTGGAGGACTGGGCGACGGCCAGGCATCCGATGGCGTGGATCAGGTTGCGGCTGGTGACCAGGCCGTAGAGGGCGATGAGCAGGACCCATCCGGCGGCAAGGTAGGGCCAGATCCCCATCAGCTGTCTCCGGTCTGAGGTTCGTCGGGGTCGGTGAGTTCGACGGCCTGGTCGAGGAAGTGGGCGAGCAGGGCGATGAGCCCGGAGGCGACCTCGACTCCGACGGCGGCGTTGAGCACGGGGACGGTGCCGCCGGACGTGATCTCGTTGAAGGTGCCGAGCGGCAGCACGTTCTTCAGGAACGCGCCGCCGGCGATCAGACCGGCCAAGCCGACGAGGGTGAAGGAGGCGGCGGCGAGTGAGTCCGCGACGTCCAGGACGGTCAGTGGGCGAAGCTTCTTCAGGGCCCGGTAGTCGGCCGCGACGTAGGCCAGGTGCAGGGCGGTGGCGAGCACTACTCCGCCCTGGAAGCCGCCGCCAGGGCTGAGCTGGCCGTGCGCGACGATGTAGACGCCCACCACCAGGGTGACCGGGAGCAGAAGCGCGCCGAACAGGCGGGTGGTGGGCATGACGCGCTCGGCCTCGGCGCGGCGGTGGCGTTCGTCGCGGGCCCGGCGCAGCAGCAGGGTCGCGCCCAGGACGGTGCCGAAGAGGATGGACTCCTCGCCCAGGGTGTCGAAGGCGCGGATGTCGAAGTTGACGGAGGAGACGACGTTGGCCGTGCGATGGGAGAGGGCCGCCGCCACCGCCCGGTCGCCGTACGGGTGGTCGGATCCGCCGAAGCGCGGTATCCCGGTGCAGGCGGCGGCGAAGAAGGCGGCGATCACGGCGGCGGCGACCAGGAACATGATCAGCCGGGCGCGCGCCGTCACCCCTCCCCCTGTCCGGTGCTCTCGCCGCGGTCGTCGGTGCCGGGCTTGCCGGTGGAGCGACGGGTGACCTTGCGGACACTGAGGAGGATCAGCAGCGGGGTCAGCGCGGTGCCGACGGCCAGCTGGGACAGGGCCACGTCCGGGGCCTGCAGTACGGCGAACAGCACCGACAGACCCAGCCCGAGTGCGGACAGGACGACGGCCTGGCGGGCCGGGTCGCGGGTGAGCACCGCCGCGGTGGCAGCAACGACCACGAACAGCAGAGCGGCGCCGATCAGCCACTCGTTCACGAGGTTCCCTCCTCGGAGCCCTCGGTCTGGCGGGAGGCGCGGCCGATGGCGATCGTGGTGACCGTGCCACCGACGGCGAAGAGCAGTCCGATGAACAGCGTCTTGACCGCCGGCCGGCCAACCCCCTGGTCCACGGCGACAGCCGCGGCGATCAGCGGCATTCCGGCCACGGACGCGGGGCTCAGGGCGTGCAGCCGCACCAGTGTCCCGCGAAGGCGCAGCATCGCCAGTGCGGAGAGCAGCATGCACCCCGCCCCGGACCAGAGGAGCACGAGCGTGATCAGGTGTCGTATCGTCATCCGGCCTCCTCTCCTGCGCATTTTCCTGCGAACGCCGGCCGGGGCCGGGTGGACTGCCAGTCACGTCTCGGTGCTGGAAGCGTCGGGATCCGGCCGTGTCTCGTGCTGTCGGCCGGCCACGAATCGGGTGAAGACCAGCGTGCCGGCGGGTGCGAGGATGGCCAGCATCAGCGCGAGGTCCTGGTAGGAGGACCGGTCGTAGGCCTGCGGTAGCAGGAGGAACACCGCCCCGACGATGGTCGACAGCAGGGAGGCCCCCGCGAGTCGGCGCACCGCGGTGCCTCGCGCCACCACCCACAGGCAGGCGGGTACCGGGGCGGCCAGCAGGACGAGGGCGGCCACGGCCCACGCGTTCACCGCTTCCTGCCCTGGAGGGCGACGGCCCTTTCGACAGGGCCCGCGTCCGGCCGCAGGGCGTGCACCACCACCTCGTCGTGGCCAGGGACGTCGATCACGCAGGTGTCCGGGGAAGCGGCGAGCAGCACGCCGGCCCAGCCCGCGTCCGCCCCCGGCTTCAGGCGGACGCGCCGTACCGCAGTCTCGGGGCAGTGCGCCATGGCGGCCACCAGGACGGCCAGGCCGCGAACGACCGCCCGAGGCAGGGACAGCACCGACCGTGCTGCGCAGCGGGCTCCAGTGAAACCGGCGCCGGCGGCCAAGCGCATCCGCCGCGCCGCCGGTGCCCCGCCCACCGCTGCGACGCCGGCGACCGCCAGCTCGGCGGGCGTCACCGAGCTGATCGACACCACCGTCAGGCCCAGCAGGCCTGCGCACCACACCACGATCTCGACCCCAGCGCGCACCGGACCTCCTGTCACCCAAGCCATTGTTCGACCACCTGGCCCGCCGCCCCGCGAATGGCGGGTGGCATGCCCGGCGCGCCACCCGTACGGTTCAGCGCCGCCGAGCAAGCTGCGTTCAGTCCGGCGGTTCCTGGGGGCGAGACCCGGGCTCCTGCGGGGCGGGTTCGCCCGGGCGGGGTGGGGTGGTCGGCTCGGGGGGCGGGGTGGGCGGGCCGGGCGGTGCCGGCGGGTCCGGAGGTTGTGGCGGTTCGACCGGCTTCGGCGGGCCCGGGGGTGACGGAGATGCGGGTGGCGGCACGGGGGTGACGTCCGGGTCGGGCCGAATGGGAACGGATCCCATGATCACGGTCTCCTATCGGCCGAGTGCGTGCTCGAGCTGCTTCTTGTTCATCTTCGAGCGGCCGTGGATGTTGCGCTTCTTCGCCTCGTTGTACAGCTGCTCCTTCGTCGGGCCCTGGGATCCGCTGTGGGAGCGCAGGCCGCCGCGCCGGGAGGAGGAGATGTCCTTGACCGAGCTACGGCTGGCGGTCTTCGACTCGCCGTGCCGTGCCCGTTCCTTGTTGACCGTGCGGGCGGCGATCTCCTTGGCGCGCTTCTCGCTCTCACCGCGCTCCTGCGCACTGTCCTTGATGTGCTCGTACTGGCGTTCCCGCTTGGGAGTTGATCCGCGAGGCATGGTCACTCTCCTACTCGTGTGGCTGCGAGGCGCGTGTGCCCCGCATCGGGGAGACGAACCCGGCGCGAGCCCGGGGCAAACCCGCCCTCACCCATCCGGCCGCCCGCCGTGCCCCGCTGGCGAGAGCGCCCAGGCGGTGGGCGGCTTCCTGTTGGAGGCTGCGAGCTTGTGCCTGGTCGTCGAACCGGCCGTGGGCTCCGAAGTCCCGCCCCGAATCCACAGGTTGGAAGAGGTTGTCCGGGTCGCTCGTGCGCCGCCGCCGGCCTGTCTGCTGGGAGGCGAAGCCGGTGCGGGCCAGGTAGCGGTCCAGCAGGCCCGGAACGAGGGTGTTCGCGATCAGGGTGGCCACCGTGCTGGCCCCGACCCAGTACTCGCGCCGCCCGGGGTGGTCGGCCGCGTACAGGACGGCGCGGGCGGCGACCTCGGGCTGGTAGATCGGTGGCACCGGCTGGGCGCGCCGGGGCAGGCGGGAGCGGACCCAGTCGAACTGCGGTGTGTTCACGGCCGGCATCTGCACCATCGTGGTGCGCACCTTGGTGCCGGAGGCGAGGAGTTCGCAGCGCAGCGCCTCGTTGAAGCCCTGGATGGCGTGCTTGGCGCCGCTGTAGGCGCTCTGCAGCGGGATGCCGCGGTAGGCGATCGCCGAGCCGACCTGCACGATCACCCCCGCGTCACGCGGCAGCATGCGGCGTAGCGCCGCACCGGTGGCGTACACGTAGCCGAGGTAGCTGACCTCGGTGACCCGCCGGAACTCCTCGGGGGTGATTTCGACAAAGGGGGCGAAGACGGAGGCGAATGCGTCGTTGACCCACACGTCGATCGGGCCGAGCTCCTGCTCGACCCGCTCGGCGGCGACCTCCACCGCCTGCGGGTCGGCGACGTCCATCTCGATGGCGATCACCTTCGCGGCACCGGCCTGCTCCGCCTCGCGCACCGCCCCGGCCAAGCCGGCACGGCCGCGGGCGATCAACGCGAGCCGGTCCCCACGGGTGGCGAACGCTACTGCGCAGGCGCGTCCGATGCCGCCGCTGGCCCCGGTGACCACCACGGTCCGGACGGTCGGCTGGTGAGGTGTCATACGGGGCGGGTTCCCGCGATCGGCGGCCGGAAACGGGCGTGGCGGCCGTGCAGTCGGCGCGGGCGGGCCGTAGCGTCGAGGATCGGCGAACACGACCCGAGCGAGGAGGCGGACGATGCCGGCCGCAGCGCTGTTCGACGTCGACGGGACGCTGCTCGACACGAACTACTGGCACACCGTGGCCTGGGCGCAAGCCCTGGCCCAGTTCGGTCACAACCCGGCGATGGCGCGCATCCATGGCGCGATCGGCATGGGCGGCGACCAGCTCCTGGACCATTTGCTCGGCGAGGGACGCGACCGCGACCGCGACGAGGCGATCAGCACGGCGCACCATGCGCTGTTCGCCCGGTTCTGGCCCGGCCTGCGGGCCTTCGACGGGGCCGGCGACTTGCTGCGGGCTCTCAAGCGCCGCGGCTGGACGGTCGTTCTTGCCTCCTCCGCCTCCTCCCGGGACCTCGCGGTGATGCGGCGCGCCCTGGACGCGGACGACGCGATCGACGCCGCTACCTGCGCCGACGACGTGGACGCCAGCAAGCCCGCCCCCGACCTCGTCCATGCCGCCCTGGCCAAGGCCGGTGTCGGACCCGACCGGGCGGTGTTCGTCGGCGACACCCCGTGGGACGTGCAGGCCGCCGCCCAGGCCGAGGTGCCGTGCATCGCGGTCCTGTCCGGCGGCTTCGGCGAGCGCGCCCTTCGCGCGGCCGGGGCACTGGAGATCCACGCCGACGTCACCGAGCTTCTCACCGGCCTGGACGGCAGCGTCCTCGCAGACCCGGCAGGCTACGCGCCCGAGGCCCACTGGGCCCGTTGACAGCGGCCGAGATTGACTCCCGTGCACGGCCGGCGGTTCCCCACTGGTGGCCCCCGCCTGCGGCCAGTTTGCGCTCCGCGGCGGCGGACTGCCGGACACTCGCGGTGACCGTTGACGGACCAGTCGGCTCGCGCAATGTGTCTTGAGGAACCGCGACCCGTGCGGACCGGTCCCGGCCAGTAGGCAGGGACCGGTCCGCAGCGCGGTGGGGCTGTTACCGGCCGAGCTCGTTGAAGGCGGATTGGAGGTCGGCGGCGAGGCTCTGGGCGTCGCGGCCTTCAATGCGGTGGCGGGGTACGAAGTAGACGAGTTCGCCGTCCTTGAAGAGGGCGATGGAGGGGTGGGACGGGGGGATGTCCTCGATGTAGGAGCGCATCTTGGCGGTGGCTTCGATGTCCTGCTCGTCGAAGACGGTGAGCAGCCGGTCCGGGCGCTTGGCGTCCCCTTCGAGAGCGAGCCGGACACCAGGGCGGGCCGTGGCGGCCGCGCAGCCGGCGACGGAGTTGAAGACCACCAGGGTCATGCCGGTGGCGGCATCCTTCATGGCGCGGTCGACATCGTCAGAGGTGTACAGCTCGACGAAGCCGACCGAGGTCAGTTCGTCCCGGAACGGCTTGATCAGCAACGGTGAGTACGGCATTACAATCCTCACTGAGAATCACGAGTGAGTTACTCAAGGTACTGGTTCGTGTCCGCTCATGGCGACACCGACCGGAACCGTCGGCTCGGAAGCGACGTGCCGACCGAGCGCGGGGTCGCCCGGGGCAATGAGCCAAGCTTCGCTACTGACCGTGGCGAGATTCGTGGCCAAGCGACCGCCGACAGGTGGCCGCCGGTGGGGGAATCCAACTGGCCACCGACAGCCCGTCTCGGAACGGCCCCACCGGTCGTTCGACGCCTGCCCGGGAAGGCGCTGTCGGCACGGGGCGAAGTGGCCGGCTCGGGGGGCCTGCGGTACCAGTCGCTGGGCTGGCCGACCTGAGGGTCGGGCAGTGCGCGTGCGACGTCGGTCTGGGCGACGATGCAGATCAGGCGGCGGCCGTCGATGACGGGCAGCCGGCGGACCTCGTGGACGGCCCATGGGGTGAAGGATCTCGTCGGCATCGTCTCCGGCGCCGATCGTGCCGGCTTCGCCCTGGGCGCGTTCGCCGGCGAGGGTGGCGGACGGGTCTTTGCCCACCGTCGCAGCCTCGGCCGCCAAGGGCAATGAGCAGCCCCACCAGCCCCAGGCTGTGCTCCGGGCCACGCGACTACGATGGACGAGCATTCCGCAGGTGGCGGCGCCCCCTGCGGCGACAGGCCGCCCAGGGTACGAAGACGGTGAGGAGAGTGCCCCTCATGGCCCCCATCCGGCGCTACGGCATCACCCTTCCTGGCACCCCCGGCCGCCACGGGCCGCCCACCGTGCTCGTGGTGCACTTGACCGGCGATCTCACCGCGGAAGGACTGCCCGTGTACGCGGACGAGTCGGGCGCGTTCCGCGTGCAGATCGGTGACGACCACGTCGCGCAGCCGCTCCCGGGAGCGGACTGTCCTGGCGGCGGAGCCCGGCAGTGGCAGTGTCTGCATGCCGAGCCGCTGCACTGACGAGTCCCCGCCGGCAGCTCTCTTCGAGGCCGGGCTACGGTGTCGGCGGCTTGGCGCTGCCGTACTCCTCCACCACGTCGAGGACCTCCCGCAGCGCCAACTCCACATCGGCGCTGCCCGGACCCTTGGCCCGCGCGCAGCGGAAACCACCGTCGTGCGAGAACAACGCCCGCAGCGTCCACTCGGACAGCGACAGCACGAGGCTCTCGTCAGTCTCCCGCGCGACGCTCCACCCGAACATGCGGGCTGTGGCGTCCAGGTAGAACGCATCGTGACTCAGGGGAAGTTCGTGGTCGGCCATAGGCTTGATGCTCGCCGCCCCGCCGCCCGAACGCCACCCCGCGAAGGGAGCGCTCCCGATCCCGCCGACCGGGCAGAGCCCAACAGCCTGCCGTGCCCGAACACCGGCCAGGCGGTAACCAGCACGTCACGCGGGTGAGCCCCAGTACCGAGTGACGCGCCAGCGGTGATGAGCGCTTCGGGCTGCGCTCCGGTGGCCCACTGGTAGGACACCAGCACGCCGCGCTCGAAACCGGCGCACGACGAGGGCCGGCGCTGGGACCGCCTTGCTCGCCTCGCGCACCTCGTCCATGCAACGCGCTCCTACGGCGGCGGTCGCCGCGCCCCGTCTGTGGTCACGTCGGCAACCACGTCCGCCGGACGTCCCCCGCCTGCCGGCCGGCACGCTGTCCGGGACCCACCGAGCCTCTCGCCGAACCGTTGTGGAGAGCCTCGCCGCACAGGCATTCGCCGACGGCACAGGGCACCATGGAAGAACTCCCCGGGCCGCGCACCCCCGGTGCCTCTGTCCCTGCCGGCGCGGCCGGGCCGGCACTCTCTCGGAGGACTCGCAATGTCTCCCCAACTCCTGGCGGAGCCGATGAGCGTCTACCTGAACGATCACCTGACCGGTGCGTTCGGCGGCGCCGCGCTAGCCCGCCGCATGGCCGACACACACTCGGACAGCCGCCGCGCGACCGAGCTGCGCCGCCTGGCCCGCGATGTGGAGCAGGACCGCGACGACCTCGTACGGATCATGAACACCCTCGCGGTGCCCGTGCGCCACTACCGCACCTGGCTCGGCCTGGCGGGTGAACGTATCGCGCGCCTCAAGCCCAACGGAACCCTGGCGCGGCGCTCTCCGCTGAGCGACCTGATCGAGCTGGAAGCGATGCGCACCGGCGTCGAGGGCAAGACCGCGCTGTGGCAGGCGCTGCGCGCCATTGCCGACAACGATCCCCGCCTTGACCCGGACGACCTGGACCGGCTCATCCGGCGTGCGGTTGAGCAGACACGCACGCTGAGCGCCTGGCACCAGGCGGTCAGCGCCGAGGTCCTCACCGGCAGAGGCCCCGCGTCCGGCGGGGGCAGCAGCTCGCCGTCGCCCCTGTGAGCTGATTCCGCCGGATCGGCGTTTCGCTTAGCGGTGGGGTTGGCTGAGTGGATTGTCGCAGCGGGGGCAGACGCGTGCCCGACATCAGCTGTCCGGCCGCGTGGAGGCAACCGGCGATGGTTCCTCTCTTCTTGTCCTGCTGCCGGCTCTGAGTGCCTCGTTCGGCGCCGCGAACTGTCGCCGTCGAGCGGGCAGGGATCCGGCTCGCGGTGCAGAGTCGGAGCATTGCCGAGCGCGGCGCTGCCCGCGCCCGGCCCGATGTCGAGGAGTTCGTTGTGACCGCTGGCTCGTCCTTCCGACCGTCCACGTTGCCGCCGTGGCCTGTGCGGCTGCCACGCCAGCCTGATCCGCGCAGGGCGGACAGGAAGGACAGCCGATGAGTACCGACGAGGTGGTGGCCGGTGCGCTGAGCGGCTTGGGCGATCCTTCGAACCTGGGAGCCGATGCGGAGCAGCACCGCCGGTGCATCGCGGAGGAGTTCACCCGGATGGCGCTCTGCGGCGAGCTGGACCTGCCGCTGCCCGGTGGCGGCCGGACCCGTACCCGGTGGGAGGCGCTGACCCGGTGGGCGCAGTGGGATCTGTCCCTGGCCCGGCTCGCCGAGGGGCACGCGGACGCCGTCGCGGTTCTCGCCGAGATCGACGCCGAGGGCACGGACGACCTGCCGACGGGCGCGGACGGGGCCCGCTGGGGGGTGTGGGCAGCCGAGCCGCCCGGCTACACGTTGGAGGCCCGCAGGGTGCCGGGCGGGTGGCGGCTGTTCGGGGTGAAGCCGTTCTGCTCGGGCGCCCGGGTGTGCACGCACGCGCTGGTGACCGCGCGGGAGGGGGATCGGCGGCTCCTGTTCGCTGTCGAGGTCGCACAGCCCGGCGTCGAACCGCTGCCGGGTAGCTGGCCCGGGCCGGGTATGGCGGGCAGCGACACCCTGGACGTCAACCTCGACGGAGTCCGCGCCGTCCCGGTCGGCGAGCCGGGTGCCTATCTGGCGCGTCCCGGGTTCCATCACGGAGGGATCGGCGTCGCCGCCTGCTGGTACGGCGGTGCGCGCGCGGTCGCCCGTACGCTGCTGTCCGCCTCGCGCACGTGGGACCTGGACGCGCACGCGCTGGCGCACCTCGGTGCCGTCGACGCCCGCCTGGCCACCATCGACTCTTTGCTGGACGGCTCCGCTGCTGCCGTGGACACCGACCCCCTCGACGCGGACGGCAGGGCGCGCCTGCGCACGATGCGGGTGCGTGCCGCCGTCGAGGACGCCGCCGGCGAGGTCCTGGTCCGGGTCGGCCGGGCACTGGGCGCCGCGCCGCTGGGACACGACGCCGTCCATGCGCGCGCCGTCGCGGACCTGACCGTCTATCTGCGCCAGCATCACGCCGAGCGGGACCTCGCCGCTCTCGGCAGGGCCGCCTCCGCCGCCCGCCTGGACTGGGAGGACAAGTGACGAGTCGCCAGGCCCAGCCCCTCTCCACCGTTGAGCCGAAATCGTCCCCGGCCGACCCGATCCAGGCGCCCGGCACCCCCGAACAGGACTGGCAGGACTGGCCCGGGCTTCACCGCCTTCCCGTCATCGACCCGCTCGCCTGCCTGCCGACCACGCGAGGCCGCCCTGCGCGGGTCCTTGTCGTGGCGGCCCATCCCGACGACGAGGTCCTCGGCTTCGGCGGCACGATCGCCGCCCTCGCGGCCGGCGACATCCGGCTGCGCCTGGTGTCGGTCACCGCCGGCGAGGCTTCCCACCCGCACAGCCGCACCCCGGTGGCCCGCGACCTGGCGGCCGTCCGAACCCGGGAGCTGCACCAGGCGCTCGGCCGGCTGGGCGCCGACGTACAGAGCGTGGCGCTGGGCGTGCCCGACGGCCGGGTCGCACGGCACGAACAGGAGCTGACCGGCGAGCTGGCCGAGCTGCTGCGCGACTGCGACCTGTGCGTGGCGCCGTTCAGCGGGGACCTGCACCCGGACCACGAGGCGGCCGGCCGTGCCGCCCTGGCAGCCGGGGCCGCGCGGGGCGTGCCGGTGTGGGAGTACCCGGTGTGGGCCTGGCACTGGGCCGCGCCCGGCGATCCGCGACTGCCCTGGCACCGCGCGGCCCGCATCCCGCTGCCGCCCACCGCCCGGGCCCGCAAGCGCGCGGCGCTGGAGTGCTTCCGCAGTCAGACAGAGCCGCTCGGCACCGGGCCCGAGGACGCGGCGATCCTGCCGCCCGACGAACTCGCCCATATTCGGCGCGACTTCGAGGTGATCTGGCGATGACCGCGTCCCGACCCGGCACTGTGGGCGAGGCGACGGGCACGCCAGGGGGCTATTTCGCCCGCATGTACGCCGACCACGACGATCCATGGCGACTCGCCGACCGCTGGTACGAGCAGCGCAAGTACGCCCTCACCCTCGCGGCTCTGCCCAGAGCCGCCTACCGCAGCGCCTTCGAGCCCGGCTGCTCGGTCGGCGTCCTGTCCTCTCTGCTCGCCGACCGCTGCCGGGCCCTGCTCTCCTGCGACCGGGAGGAACGCCCCCTCGCGCGGGCCCGTGCCCGTCTGGCGCACCTGCCGCACGTGCGGGTCGAGCACCGCCTGCTGCCCGACGACTGGCCGCAGGAGAGCTTCGACCTCGTCGTCCTTTCGGAACTCCTGTACTACTTCGACGCCGTCGAGGCCGCCGACCTGCTGGACCGCGCGGTGCGGTCGCTGGAGCCAGGGGGAACCCTGGAACTCGTCCACTGGCGCCACCTGGTGGCCGACCATGCCCGCAGCGCCGAGGCCGTCCACCAGCAGGCCGGCGGCCATCCGGCCCTGGTACGGATCGCCTCGCACACCGAGCCGGACTTCCTCCTGGACGTGTTCACCCGCCCCGAGCGGCCCGGCACCCCGGCGGCAAGCCTGTCGGTCGCCGCCGCCGAAGGGCTGACGTGATCCACGCCCTCGCCGTGATCGTGCCGGCCCGCGACGAACAGGAGCTGCTCGCCGGCTGCCTGGACGCGTTGCACCGGGCGGCCCGGCATCCGCACGTGCGGGACCTGCCGAGCCGGGTGGTCGTGGTGGCCGACGCCTGCACGGACGGCACTGCGGCCATCGCCCGCCGGCACGGCGCCGAGCTGCTGGAACTGACCGCGGGCAACGTCGGGACCGCCCGTGCGGCCGGCAGCCGCCACGCCCTGGACCTCACCCTCAGCTCCTGCCCGGGCCTCACTCTCGACAGCATGTGGTTGGCCCACACCGACGCGGATTCCCGCGTCCCGGCCGACTGGCTGGCCCGCCAGCGGGCCGACGCGGACGGTGGTTGGCACGCCGTCGTGGGCACCGTCCACGTCGCGGACTGGACCGGCCACCCGCAAGGCACCGGCGCTGCTTTCCGGCGGCACTACCAGCAGGAGAGGTACGCCGGCGGGCATCGGCACGTCCACGGCGCGAATCTCGCCGTGCGGGCCGACGCCTACCGCGCGGCCGGCGGCTTTGAGTCGCTGCCCGTTGGCGAGGACCGCGCCCTGGTCGCCGCCCTGGAAGCCGGCGGCTACCGCGTCAAGCGCACCGACCGCAGCCCCGTCCTCACCTCGGCGCGGCGCGATCCACGCGCCCGCGGCGGATTCGGTGACTATCTGCGCGACCTCGACGCCTTGGCCGGTTGACAGCCCCAGGTCTGTCGACAGTGGATCGCACGGGATACCCGGTACGCCGTCCGGCTCAACCCGGCCAGCGCGGCTGCGGGGCAGCGGGCAGCGTGGTTCCCATGGGAACCATCATGACCCGTATCACCGACGCCGCACGGTCGGACGGTGACGACGGTATCGGCGTCCGGGCGTTGAAGGTGCTCGACGCCGTGGCTGGGGCCGAGGAACTCGACGCGGTCACCGAGCCCCTGAAGCGTGCCGTCCAGGGCCTTCCGCTGGGGCGGCTGCGCGGCGTGCTGCACGGCCGCCCCCTGGGGCACCCGCTGCACCCCGCGCTGGTCCAAGTTCCGGTCGGTGCCTGGCTGTCCGCAGGCGTCCTCGACCTGGTGCCCGGCTCGGAACGCGCCGCACGCCTGCTCGTCGCGATCGGCGTCGTCACCGCCGCCCCCACGGCGTGGACGGGCTGGGTCGACTGGGCCGAGCAGCACGAGCAGCAGATGCGTACCGGTCTGCTGCACGCGGCGTCGATCGCGGCCGCGGTGGGTCTGTACGGTGCGTCGTGGGCGGCCCGCTCGCGCGGCCGTAACGGGCTGGGACGCGCGCTCGGCTTCGCCGGACTGACCGCGGTCGGGACCGGTGCGGCGATCGGCGGCCACCTCGCCTACCGGCAGGCCGCCGGCGCGAACAAGACAGAACCCGTCCCCCACCTCGTCGAGCCCGGCTGGCACGACCTCGGCCGCGCGGACGAGTTCACGATCGGCGAGGCGGCGCGCCGGATGGTCGGCGAGGTGCCGGTGCTGGTCGTGCGGCAGGCCGACGACGCGTTCCGGGTTCTGGCCGACCGGTGCAGCCACTTCTCCGGCCCCCTCTCACAGGGCGAGGTCGCCGACGGCTGTGTGACGTGCCCCTGGCACGGCAGCGTCTTCCGGCTCTCGGACGGCTGGAACGTCGGAGGGCCGGCGACCGCCCCGCAACCGTGCTTCGCCACCCGCACCGACAGCGCCGGCAACCTTCAAGTGCGCCTGCCCGACGCCGGCTGAATGCGCCGGGCCGCCACCGAGGCGGCTGTGGTGCTAATCGGTGGTGCCGGACACATACCGGTGTCACGGCCCCCGGTGTCGGGAAGGCGTGTCGCACCGTTTTCTCCAACTCTTGGGAGCACACCGTGGCAGGCGACGACTTCGTGATCGACGTGAGCCGGATCCGGGACGAGGCCCGGCAGAAGATGGCCGAAGGCGCCGTGACGAGCACCTACGGCCTCGACACCGAAAAAGTGATCGCAGTGTTGAACGACGTGGTCGCCACGGAGGTCGTGTGCTGGCTGCGTTACACCCGGCACGCGATCTCCGCCACCGGCATCGACCGTGCTCAGGTGGCGGCGGAGTTCACCGAGCACGCCGCCGAGGAGATGCAGCACGCCCTGCGGGCTGCCGAGCGGATCGCCCAGCTCGGCGGCGAACCGGACTTCGACCCCGCCACCCTCGCCCAGCGCGCCCACACCGACTACACCGCGCCGGACGAGAAGGATCTGAAGGCGATGCTGGAGCACAACCTGCTGGCCGAGCGGATCGTCATCTCCACCTACCAGGAGATCGCCCGCTGGCTCGGCGACCACGACCCCACCACCCGCCGCCTCATCGAGTCCATCCTCGAAGAGGAGGAAGAACACGCCGACGACCTCACCGACCTTCTCGCCGTCTGATCCGGACAGGTCGACCACCGTCGCAGGATTGGCCGGACGGTTGGCGGACAGACGCACAAGCAGCCGTCCGGCCACGGCGACCCGAAGGAGGAGACCGAGATGGTGAAGATCCTCTACAAACCCCTCGGGCTCCTCTTCGGAGCCCTCGGCGGCCTGATCGCGGGCGCCGTCTTCAGGCGCCTGTGGGCCCTGCTCGGGCACGAGGACGACGCGCCCCAGGCCACCGATCAGGGACGCAGCTGGAAAGAGGTGCTGACCGCCGCCGCCCTGCAAGGAGCGGTCTTCGCCCTCGTCAAGGCCGCGGTCGACCGCAGCGGAGCCGTCGGCACGCGCCGCCTGACCGGCATCTGGCCCGACTGACCTCGCCACCCGCCCGGGACCGCCGCGCCAGTCGCCTGCGGCCGACACAGGAAGGCAGCCCGTTGAACGAGTTCGACCGTGACCAGGCCCAACGGAAGTCCAAGAACCTGTCGCATCTCAAGGACGACGTCGACGAGAAGAACACCGAGCACATTGAACGTGTCAAGCAGCACGAGGACGAGATCCGCCAGCACGACCCTGAGCACGGTGCCGCCGAGCAGCCGCAGAGGTCCCGGTCCGACTGATCCGGGTGGCCGCCGAAAAGGGGACGGCGCCCGCCGGGTGGGCGGAGAAGGTCTCCCTGTCGGCTGGACGGGCGCGCCGCCCCCTTCCCTCATGCCTGGGCAAGCCGCGCGGACTGGCACTCGAACCCCGTTGATCGCACCCTTGCTCCCATGGCCAAGCAGCAACGTGGACCCGCGATGAATGTCCGCGCCGCGGAGAACGGCAGGGTCGAAGAGCCGGCGCAGGAAGCACCACGGCCGGGGCTTGGCCGGCCAGGGGCGCTGGCGCGTGAGGTGAACCGCGCGCTGGCGGCTGCCGGCCACACCGTGGCGGCGGCGGAATCTCTCACCAGTGGCGGGTTGTGCGAGGCACTGGGCGACGCACCCGGCGCCGCCGCCACGTTCGTCGGCGGCATCGTCGCGTACTCCACCGACCTCAAGGAGCGGCTCCTCGGCGTGGACGGCGCCCTCCTCGAGCGGGTCGGCGCGATCCATCCGGAAGTCGCCCGCCAGATGGCGCAGGGCATCCGGACGATCACCCGGGCGACCTACGGCGTGGCCACCACCGGTGTCGCGGGGCCCGCCCCCCAGGACGGGCAGGACGTGGGGACCGTCTTCGTCGCCGTCGCCACACCCCACACCACCACCGCCATCCGCGCCCGCCCGAGCACGCACGACCGCAGCGGGATCCAGCACGCAGCCGTCCTCGCCGCCCTTCAGCTGTTGCACGACCGACTTCGCCCACCCAGGTGACGCAGTCACCGGCGCTGGGCGGGTCCGGCGCTGACCGGACGCGGCGGGTCGGCGAGGAAGGGAAGACCGATGGTGCGCCTGTCGACCAGCGATCCGCACCGTCCCGGCTGGACGCGTGTTCGCCACGGCCGAGGCTTCATCTACCGCGACGCCCACGGCGCGCCCCTGCGTGGCACCGAGGTGTTGGGCCGGCTCAGGGACCTCGCCATCCCGCCGGCATGGACGCAGGTATGGATCTGCCCGGAGCCGGGCGGCCACATCCAGGCCGTCGCCAGTACCTGTACCACCCCGACTTCCGGGCCCGCCAGGAGCTGGCCAAGCACGAGCCCGTCCTCACCGTCGCCGCGGCTCTGCCCGCACTGCGCGACCGCGTGGCCACCGACCTGGCCCTGCGCGGCCTGCAGCGCCGACGCGTGCTGGCCTGCGCGGCACGTCTGCTCGACCTCGGCTTCTTCCGCGTCGGCTCCGCCGCCTATGCCAAGGACAACGGCTCCTACGGCCTGACCACCCTCCTGCGCGACCAGGTCAACGTCCAGGGCCCGACGGTCAGCTTCGCCCATCGCGCCAAGTCCGGCCGACAGCGCGACGTCAGCCTCACGGATCCGACCGCGGCCCGGGCCGTTCGTGCCCTGTTGCGCCGCAGCGACACCGGGCCCCAGCTCCTGGCCTGCTGGGAGCACGCAGCTGGCAGCCGGTCGACGCCGGGCAGCTGAACGGCTACCTGCGTCAGGCGAGCGGCCAGGACATCTCCGCCAAGGACTTCCGTACCTGGCACGCCACCGTGCTGACCGCCGTGGGCCTGGCCGTCTCCTGGCCCGCCGCCCAGCGTTCGCAAGCCGCGCGGCGCCGGGCGTGCGCCCGGGTGGTACGCGAGATCGCCTCCTACCTGGGCAACACCCCCGCGGTGTGCCGCGCCTCCTACATCAACCCCCGGCTGTTCGAGCTCTACGACCAGGGCGTCACCATCGCCTCGACCCCGCCGGAGGCCGGCGCCGATCCCCTGGGGCCGGGGCTACCCGGGACCGGCGAGTGGATCGAGCACGCCGTCATCGCGCTGCTCAGCTCCTGACCAGGTATCAGTGTGGCGCCGGGATCGTCACCGAACCGCGGCGCACCTGCTGTGCCGCAGGTCAGCGCTGAAGGGCCGGCAGCACCAGTTCGCGGTAGGCGTCGAAGAACACCTCCTGGTCCGGGCCGACCTGTCCGACGTACACCTCGTCGAAGCCGGCCCGCGCGTAGGCGCGCACCGTCTCGACGTGCTCCTCCACATCGTCGCCGCAGGTGACGGCGTCGGCGATCATGTCGCGGGTGACCAGTTCACTGGCCTGCTCGAAGTGGGCCGGGGTCGGCAGGATCTGTGCCAGCTCGCCGGGCAGCAGTTCGGTGGGCCACAGGCGGTGTACGACGTCGACGGCCTTGTCCCGGTTGCTGCTCCAGCACACCTTCACCCCGCCGACGACCTTCTTGCCGACGCCGCCGCCGTCCCGGAATGCGGTCACCAGGTCCGCGTCCGGGGTCATGGTGACGAACCCGTCCCCGATCCGCGCGGCCAGCTCCGCGGCCTTCGGGCCGAATCCGGACACGAGGATCGGCAGCGGCTGCTCGGGCGCGCTGTACAGACGGGCGTTGTCGACGGTGTAGTGCCGGCCGCGGTGACTGGTCTGCCGTCCGGTGAACAGCTCCCGCATCACCTCGACCGCCTCTTCCAGCATCTCGGCCCGGTCCTCGAACGAGGGCCACCGGTCGCCGTGGATGTGCTCGTTCAACGCCTCCCCGGAGCCGACGCCCAGGGCGAACCGGCCGTCGAGCAGGACGCTGGAGGTCGCTGCGGCCTGCGCGGTGACGGCCGGATGCAGCCGCACCGTGGGGCAGGTCACCAGCGTGGTGACGGGCAGGCTCACGGCCTGCGACAGTGCGCCGATCATCGACCACACGAACGCGCTGTTGCCCTGCGCCTCGTTCCACGGGTGGAAGTGGTCGGAGATGGCCAGGCGGGTGAAGCCCGCCTGCTGCGCCCGGCGGGCCTGGTCGATCAGCTCCGCCGGGGTGAACTCCTCACAGGACAGGAAGTAGCCGTACTCGGTCATCGGATCCCGCTCCTTCGCACAATGTTCTGCCCCCGCTCGTCAGGCGGCTACCCCCGGCAGCGCCGGACACCACGCTAAGCCGAAGATCCATCGAGCGGTCCCTGACAACGCCGCCCGCCGGTGCACTCCACCGCGAACGGGTGATGCGGACGGAGACCGGCGGGCGGACAGGACAGCACCTGGCGGCTCGGCTCCCGCGAGTCAGCGGTGGGGGAACCGGTGCTGTTCGACGAGGTGGACGAAGTCGTCCCAGAACGACGTTCCGGCCGGCTGCCCCGGTCCGCAGACGGCGACTCCGGCGATCCGGTCCGGCTCGCCGGCCCCTGCGGCCTGCAGGAGCGCGGTCCCGGAGCCGAGCACGGCCATGGGTTTGCCGTGCCGCAGTGCCTCGGTGACGAAGCGGACGGCGTCCGGGTCGGTGACGAGCGCCTGGTCGGCTCCGTCCGGCACCATCACAGCGTCGTAGAGCACCGAGGCGGTGGTGGGCAACGCGCGGTCCACCGGCAGACTCTCGCCATCGCGGGCGGCCAGCTCTCCGCCCCGTGCTGCCAGGGTCTCCACCGTGGCGCCCTCGGCGCCCAACCGCTCGTGGGCGGAGCGCACCTGAGCGGCGTCCGCCCCCGGCCCCGCCAGGACAGCGACCTTGCGGGTGCGGATACCGGCGGCACCCAGGTTGTCCAGGCTCAGTGCCGGGGACAGGCGCGGCCCGGCGGCCTCGCCTCCGTCCTCGACCGAGCCAGGGTCCACAGGCTCCGCGTCCGGTTCCGGCAGGCCCACGTGCCGCGCGACGTCCGCGGCCAGGCCGGCATCGACGTGGACCAGGTTGGCCACCATCCGCCGCCGCACCTCCTGGTCGGCCACCTTGCCCAGCTCGAAGGCGAACGCCGCGACGATGTGCTGCTGCTCCCAGTCGGCCATACTGCGCCAGAACAGTGCGGCCTGGCTGTAGTGGTCGGCGAAGCTGGGGCTGCGGCGGCGGATCGCCGCGCCGTCGATCCGCTCCTGGTAGTGCTCGAAGACCCCCTCGGGCAGTCGGCCGCCGCCCATGGCGGCCGGGCAGCCGCCGCCGACCGAGGCGGGCGCGTAGCTGGTACCAGAGTGGATCACCTGCTGGCCGTAGCCGTCGCGCTGGTTGTTGCGCACGTCGACGAGCGGTCGGTTGACCGGCAGCTGGGAGAAGTTGGGGCCGCCCAGGCGGATCAGCTGGGTGTCCAGGTAGGAGAAGTTGCGGCCCTGCAGAAGCGGGTCGTTGGTGAAGTCGATACCCGGGACGATGTTCGCGGTGTGGAAGGCGACCTGCTCGGTCTCGGCGAAGAAGTTCTCCGGGTTGCAGTTCAGCACCATCCGCCCCACCGGCCGCACCGGCACGAGTTCCTCCGGTACCAGCTTCGTCGGGTCCAGCAGGTCGAACGGGAACGCGAACTCGTCTTCCTCCGGGATCAGCTGGACGCCCAGTTCCCACTCCGGGTACTCGCCGGCCTCGATCGCCTCCCACAGGTCGCGGCGGTGGAAGTCGGGGTCGCGTCCGGCGGTGATCTGGGCCTCGTCCCAGACCTGGCAGGCGACGCCGAGCTTCGGCTTCCAGTGGAACTTGACGAAGGTGCCGCGCCCGTCGGCGTTCACGAGGCGGAAGGTATGCACGCCGAAGCCCTGCATCATCCGGAAGCTGCGCGGGATCGCCCGGTCGGACATCGCCCACATCAGCATGTGCGTGGACTCCGGCTGGAGCGAGCAGAAGTCCCAGAACGTGTCGTGCGCCGAGCCGCCGGTGGGGATCTCGTTGTGAGGTTCCATCTTCACCGCGTGCACGAAGTCGGGGAACTTGATCGCGTCCTGGATGAAGAACACCGGCATGTTGTTGCCGACCAGGTCGTAGTTGCCGTGCCGGGTGTAGAACTTGGTGGCGAAGCCGCGCACGTCGCGGACGGTGTCGGCCGAGCCGCGCGGGCCCTGGACGGTCGAGAAGCGCACGAACACCGGGGTTCGGCGCCCGGCCTCCTGGAGGAAATCCGCGCAGGTGAACTCGGCCAGCGACTCGTACGGTTCGAAGAAGCCGTACGCGCCCGCGCCGCGGGCGTGCACCACCCGCTCGGGGATGCGCTCGTGGTCGAAGCGGGTGAGCTTCTCCCGCAGCTGGAAGTCCTCCAGCAGCGTGGGGCCGCGCTCGCCGGTGGTCAGGGAGTTGTCGGTGTCGTCGACGCGCACCCCCTGATCGGTGGTGAGCGGACCGTCCGGGGCGGGTGCCCGGAAGGCGTCCAGTGCGGTGTCCTTGGCGTCGCGCTCGTCCCGAGCGGGAGGGCCCGGGTCGGGTGTCTCGGTGACCAGGGGCGCGTGGGGGCGCCCTTCGGGCGGTCCGGGATTGATGGTCATCTCCAAGCTCTCCGTCCTTCGAGCGGTACCGGGCAGGCCGTGGCCACCCGCGCTACGGTCGCGGCTGCCCACCGGATGGCGTCGGAAACCGGCTCGCCCCGATCGGAGCCCAGAGGCGCCTCCGCGAGCCCGCAGCCCGAAAGCGCGTCAGCGGCCCCACCTCCCCGGAGCCCAGCATGTTCGACGCCGGGCGCCGGCCAACCGGCCGCCCGCAGCCGGCCGCCCAATCCCGGCGACGCCGAGGCCATCGTGGACCTCGACGTTGCCGGGGACTGCGTTCCAGAGCGGGGGCAGCCTGGGCGGTGCCGCCGTCGAACATCGGCGGGCCACCGGTCGGCCGTGCCTGTCAGCCGTGACGCATGTCGTCCGGGTCGATGACTGAGGAGGCCGGATCACCCTGGGAGCCCGGTTGGGCGTCGTCGGGCGGCGGCGGAGCGCCTTCGGCGGTCATCCGCGACTGTGGGGTCTCCCGCACGGGGGCGTCCCCGGTGGCCGGGCCCGCTGCATCGCCCGGGGTGACGCGCCCACGCCAGCTGCCGCTCTCCTGGCCGCGCTCCTCGATGAAGCCCTTGAAGCGCTTGAGGTCACCCTTCACCTGCCGGTCGAGAACGCCGAGCATGGCGCCCGCCTTCTCGGTCACGCCTTGGGGATCGAACTCCATGGCCAGGACGACGCGGGTGTGGGCGTCGTCCAGTGACTCGAAGCTGACGACGCCCTTCTGCTGCACGTCGCCGCTCACGGTGCGCCACGCGATCCGCGTGTCCGGGAGCTGGTCGATGATCTCGGTGTCGAACTCGCGGCGGGCGCCGGCCACCTTGGTCGTCCAGTGGCAGTGCCGGTCGTCGGTCTGGCGGACCTCCTCCACTCCGGCCATGAAGCGGGGGAAGTCCTCGAACTGCGTCCACTGGTTGTAGGCGCGGTGCAGCGGGACGTCGACGTCAATGGATTCCTTCACGGTGCTCATTGAGATTTCCTCCTGAAGGATTCAGCCCGGATATTTTCGTCACCGGTCGGGCGCCTTCCCGGTGTCCCCCGTCGTAATCGCCCGAAGCGGGTCGCGGGCAGCGCGTCAGGCTGCGTGCCGCGCGGCGGGTCGGGAGGGCGCGGGAGCGAGGAGTTCGAGGCGTTCGTCTTCGGTGAGGCCGCCCCACACCCCGTAGGGCTCCCGAACCTCCAGAGCGTGCTCACGGCAAGCGTCGGCCACCGGGCAGCGAGCACATACCTGTTTCGCGGCTTCCTCGCGGCTGTCGTGGGCTTGGCCGCGCTCCCCGGAAGGGTGGAAGAAGAGGTCGGTGCCGAGGTGCCGGCACGCCGCTCGCAGCTGCCAGTTCCAGTGGTGTTCGAAGGCGCCGGGCAGGCGCGAGATGTCGGTCATCGGATTCCTCTCTTGATAGGCAGGGGCGTCGCGGTCAGGAGTCGCCCTGGAGTCGGCCGCGGCACAACTGCAGCAGGTCGGCGCCGGCGACAGCGCTGAGGACGGTAGTGGTCACGCGCGCGGCGGCGGGGGCGAAGATGTGGGCCGCGGTCAAGGCGGTGGCGGTCCACAGGCCGGCGCAGTAGGGGCAGGTGGCCAGTTCGCCCACGGCGTGGCGCATGCCGGTGCCGCGCACGTCCTCCGCCAGCTCTGCAGGTCCTGCGGTACCGCGGTACCGGGTGAACGGGGCCCGCAGGGGGCTGGTGACCGGGTCCTTGGTCAGCATCCGCGCCAGTTGGTGGGTGGCGCCGGCGAGCATCACGACCTCGAAGGGCCCCAGGCGCGGCAGCGCGCGCCGGGTGGCCCACGCGGCGCCGCCGATCCCCGCGACAACGCTCGTGTACGTGCCCAGCAAGGCGAGGTAGCCGGCCAGTGGCCGCTCCTCCTCGCCCTGGTAGGCGTCCTGCTGGTCGGCGGCTGCGCGCCGGGCCCAGCGGATCGGACGGGTCAGGCTCACGGTCGACTCCTGCCTTCTGCGGGTGGGACGGCGGTTCAGGACTGGCCAGGCCGCGCCAGACGGGCGGCGGCTTCGAGCATCAGGGCGTGGACGAAGGCCTGGGGCAGGTTGCCGCGCAGCTGGCGCTGGGCGACGTCGAACTCCTCCGCGTACAGGCCGGGCGGCCCGCAGGCGGCGCGGTTGCGTTCGAACCAGCGCACCGCCTCCACCTCGTTGTGCTGCTGGTGCTCGGCCAGGGCCATCACGAACCCGCACAGCAGGAAAGCCCCTTCGGCGTCTTCGAGGGGCCGCTGGTCATGGCGGAACCGGTAGACGTAGTGGTCCTGGGCGAGGTCGGCGCGCACCGCGTGCAGGGTGGCGGTGGTGCGGGGATCCTCTGCGGGAAGGGCGCCGCGGATGGCGGGCAGCAACAGGGCCGCGTCCACCCCCGCCTGGTCCGGGGAGCGCTGCCACCGGCCTGTGGGGTGCAGGCAGTCGGCGGAGGTTTCGGCGACGATCGCGTCCGCCAGCGCCTCCCAGCCGCCGGCGCGCCCAGTGTCGGTGCGAGGGGCTGCGGCGGCGATCGCGCGCAGGCCGGCGGCACAGGTGAGGCGGCTGTGTGCCCAGCGGTCGTCGTGCAGTTCCCAGATCCCGGCGTCCGGCTCGCGGTGCCGGGTGGCGATCACGTCGGCGGCGGTGAGCGCGGCCTGCCAGCCGTCCGCGTCGAGGCGGTCGTGGTGGGCGGCTGCCGCAAGGAGCAGCAGGCTCTCCCCGAACACGTCCAGCTGGAACTGGCGGTTGACGTGGTTGCCGACCACGTCGAAGCCGCCGGGGTAGCCGGGCAGGTCGAGGGTGCGCCGGTCGGGCACTGGCGCACCGGTGGCGGTGTAGGCGGGAGCGAGCGCCGGGCCGTGTTCGAGCAGGCGGGCGGTGACGAAGCATGCGGAGTCGTTCAGCAGCTGGTGCGGTCCGGCGGCGGCGACGGCTTGGCCGATGTAGGCCTGGTCGCGGATCCACACGTAGCGGTAGTCGTAGTTGCGGCCCTGCTCGGCCCGCTCCGGCAGGCTCGTGGTGGCCGCGGCCACCGTGCCGCCGCCGGGGCCGGTCAGGCCGGCCAGGACCGCGTAGGCATGCCGGGCGTCGCGCTGCTCGATCGTTCCCGCGAGGTCGGTCACACGCCTCTCCCAGGCCGCCTCGGTGCCCCGCCACAGCACATCGGCCGGCTCCGGTCGCGGCAGCGGGCGGTCGGAGATCTCCAGGACCAGGTCGTGGCCGGCCCCGGATTCCAGCCGCACGGTGGTGCGCAGCCCCGCGTCGCTGCTGCGTGCGTCCGGTACGCCGCTCCAGCGCAGGTACAGCTCCCCGGCCCGGGCCGTCCACCGTCCCTGGCCGTCCTGACGCACCTGGCACAGCCGGTGGGCGCCGAAGCCTGCTGCCGGTCGCAGGTCCACATCGAGGTGGGCGTCACCGTCGACGGCCAGGATCCGGCGCAGCACCACCGCCCGGTGCGGGTCGCCGGGGTGGGCGAGGGCTTCGCGGCACTCGATGATGCCGCTGGTGGTGATCCAGCGGCTGCGCCAGATGAGGCTGCCGCTCTCGTAGTAGCCGCCCCAGACGAACGGTTCGGTGGGGGTGACGGAGTACCAGCCGGGGCCGCCGATGAGGGCGGAGAAGACGGCGTCGCTGTCCCAGGTGGGTGCGCACATCCACACGATGTCGCCGCGCGGTCCTACCAGGGCGCCGCGCTCGCCGTCCGCGAGCAGGGCGTAGTCGCGCAGAGCGTGTGGGGCGGGCGGGTCATCGGTGAAGCCGGTCAACGTCTCATCTCCTCGATGCGGGGCCACCCGTCCGCGGGCGGGATGGCGCCCGGCGGTCGCTGTCGCGGGTGGGCCGGCCTCCTCAGGCGTGGACACGAACGTGCTCCGCCACCTCGGACCGGATCGTCAGGCCGAGGCCGGGCTCCCCGCTCCGGCCCGGGCGCACGGATCCGCCGACCGGGCTGAGGGTTCCCTCGAACAGGAGATTCTCGATCCGGACGTGGTCGTGGAACCACTCCAGGTGGCGCAGGTTGGGGATCGCGGCGGCCGCGTGGGCGTGGATGTGCGGGGCGCAGTGCCCGGACAGCTGGAGACCGTGCGCCTGCGCGAGGGCGGCGGCGCGCAGCCAGACCGTGATGCCGCCGCAGCGGGTGGCGTCTGCCTGCAGGCAGTCGACGGCCGGGGCCATGCGGGCGAAGTAGGGCAGGTCATAGCCGTACTCGCCGGCCGCGACGTCGGCGGTGACGGCGTCGCGGACGAGGGCGAGGCCGGTGAGGTCGTCGGAGGAGACTGGCTCCTCGAACCAGCTCACACCCACACCGGCCAGGGTCCGTCCGACGCGGACGGCCTGCTTGCGGGTGTAGGCGCCGTTCGCGTCGACGTACAGCTCGGCGTCGTCGCCGACCACGCGGCGGGCCTGCTCGGTGCGCTCCAGATCGCGCCGCTCCTCGGTGCCCCAGCTCTCACCGATCTTGATCTTGAAGTGGGTAAAGCCCTGTTCCGCCCAGCCTTCGAGCTGCTCGGCGAGTTGCCGCTCGGTGTAGGTCGTGAAGCCGCCGCTTCCGTACACGGGGACCTCGCCCCGGGCGGCGCCGAGCAGGTCGATGAGCGGGAGGTCGAGCAAGCGGCCCTTGAGGTCCCACAGGGCGATGTCGACGGCCGAGATCGCGCCGGCGACCACGCCGGGCCGGCCGGCATTGCGCACCGCGCGGCTCATCGCCTCGTTCGCGGCCGGGACGTCGAACGCCGGGCGACCGACAACCGTGTCCCGGAGCTGTCCGGTGATCACGTGGGCGGTGGCGGGTGCGCCGTAGGTCCAGCCCACGCCGGTGGTACTGCCGCAGCGCGCGTGGACCAGGACCATGGTGGTGGAGTCCCAGGCGAGTGTGCCGTCGGCCTCCGGGGCGTCGGTGGGGAAGTCGAGGACCTGCACCTTCAGTTCCTCGACGATCGGGGCGGTGGCAGCGGTCATGACGCTGCGTCAGCGAATCGCTGGGCGAGGCCGGGCCCGGGGCCGGTGCGGAGCCGGAAGCCGACCGGCTCGCGGAGTGCTTCGCGCGAAGCGTCGCGGCACAGGTCCTGCCCCCGTTCGGCGGGGCCGCAGGCGCCTTCGGGCCGGGATATCGGTGGGCGTCGGCGGCGGTCGCCGTTGACGCTGGCGGCCCGGGTCCCGCGGTGGAGCCGCTCGTGCAGGGAATCCACGGTAATTACCTCCTCCTGGCACGGTGTCGGGCGGCGAGGACAGCGCCCGCCGCCAGGCCGGTCACGGTTCCCGCCACGCCTGCCGTCAGCAGCCGGGCCGCGGCGGTGCGCGGCCCGGGGCGCGGGACCGCCTTCTCGGGGTGGTCGCTGGGCGGTGGTCCGTCCATGGCCAGGGCGAGGGCCTCGGCCAGGTGCAGCGCCTGGCGGCCGGTGTCGGCTTGGTCGATCTGGGTGCGGCAGCTGAAGCCGTCTGCCAGGACGAAGGCGCTGGGCGCGGTGTCGCGGACGGCGGGCAGGACGCCCTGCTCGGCGATGGTTCGGGACAGGTCGTAATGGCCTTGCTCGAAGCCGAAGTTGCCGGCCAGGCCGCAGCAACCCTCGTCGAGCACGTTCGCATCCAGGCCCGCGCGGCGCATCAGTTCGCGGTCCGGGTCGGTGCCAAGGACGGCGTGCTGGTGGCAGTGGGTCTGCACGGTCGCGGCCCGGCTGATCCGCTGGGGTTGCCAGCCGTCGGGCGCGTGGTTGACGAGGTGTTCGGCGAAGGTCCGCATCTGCGCCGCGAGGCGGGTGATGTCCTGGTCCCCGGCGAGCAGGTCGGGGGCGTCGGTGCGGAAGACCGCGGTGCAGGAGGGTTCGAGACCGATGATCGGCGTCCCGGCCTCCAGCCACGGCCGCAGCACTGTCGTGGTGCGCTTCAGGACTGTTCGGGCGGTGACGAGTTGGCCCGTGGAGATCCACGTCAGGCCGCAACACACCGGCCCGTCCGGCACCGCTACCCGGAACCCGGCGTCCTCCAGCACGCGGACCGCGGCCTCGGCGATGTGGGGGTGGAAGTGGTTGGTGAAGGTGTCCGGCCACAGCAGTACGGTGCGCGGATCAGCCGGATCGGGCTCATGCCTGCCGGGTCGGTGCCAGGACTCCTGGAACGACTCGGCGGCGAACAGGGGCGCGGCGCGGCGCGGGTCGATCCCCGCCAACCGCTTACCCAGCCACCCGAGACCAGGGGCGTGCAGGGCGGCGTTGGCCAGGCCCGGTGCGACACGGGCCAGCCGTGCCCACAGCGGGAGCCAGCCCATGGCGTAGTGGGCGGCCGGGCGCAGCCGGCCCTCGTAGTGGTGGGCGAGGAACTCGGCCTTGTAGGTGGCCATGTCGACGCCGACCGGGCAGTCGGACTTGCAGCCCTTGCAGGCCAGGCACAGGTCGAGGGCGTCGCGGACTTCGGTGGAGCGCCAGCTGCCGGTGACCGGGGAGTCGTCGTGGCCGCCGAGCATTTCGAACAGCAGGCGTGCCCGGCCGCGGGTGGAGTGCTCCTCCTCTCCGGTGGCGCGGTAGGAGGGGCACATCACGCCGCCCTGGTGGGTGCGGCAGTTGCCGATCCCGACGCAGCGCAGCACCGCCCGGCCGAAGTCGTTGCCGTCCTCGGAATACGCGAAGTGCGTCTCCAATGGCTCGGGCCGCCAGGTGGCGCCGAGGCGCAGGTTGGTATCCACGCGGTGGGGGTGGACGACCTTGCCGGGGTTCATCCGGTTGCCCGGGTCGAACAGCGCCTTCACTTCGCCCATCGCCTCGATCAGGGCGGGCGTGAACATGCGGGGCAGCAGCTCGCCGCGGGCCTGCCCGTCACCGTGCTCGCCCGACAGCGACCCGCCGTAGGAGGCGACCAGGTCGGCGGCGTCGAACAGGAAGGCGCGGAAGTCCTCGATGCCCTTGCCTTCGCGCAGTTCGAACGGGATCCGGGTGTGCACGCAGCCCTGCCCGAAGTGCCCGTACAGGGAGGCCTGCTGGTAGCCGTAGCGGTCGAAGAGCCGCTCGAGGTCGCGCAGGTAGTCGCCCAGTTTCTCCGGCGCGACCGCGGAGTCCTCCCAGCCCTCCCATGTCTCGGAGCCGTCCGGCGGCCGGGCGGTGACGCCGAGTCCCGCCTCGCGGGCCCTGAGCATCTCCTGTTCGCGCGCCGGATCGTCGGAGAGCGCCACCCGTGGGTCGTCCTCCTCGCGGTCCAGCGCCTGCAGCAGCTCGTACGCCTGCGCGTCCGCCTCCTGTTTCGTGTCGCCGGTGAACTGGACCAGCAGCCAACTGTCGCCCTCGGGCAGGCTGTCCAGCGAGTCCAGGTAGGCGTGCTCCTCGCGCATGAGCTGCGCCATGCGTCCATCGATGGCCTCCAACTGGGTGGGGCGGCTGTGCTCGAGAAGGTCCGGGACGGCGTCGGCGGCCTGGTAGATGTCGTCAAAGCCCAGGACCAGCAGTGCCTCGGCGGCCGGCACGTCGACCAGCTCGAGCTCGGCCCGCAGGACGGTCACCAGGGTGCCCTCGCTGCCCACCAAGGCCCGAGCGAGGTCGAAGCCGTTCTCCGGCAGCAAGGAGTCCAGGTTGTAGCCCGAGACCCGACGCGGGATCTTCGGGTAGCCCGTGCGGATCTCGGCCAGATGGCGGTCGGCGAGGTCCTTCAGGCCCTGGTACAGCCGGGCGCGCCCGCCGCCTTCGGTCATGATCCGCTCGAACTGCGCCCGGTCCGTCGGGCCGGCCCAGAATCGGGTTCCCTCGTACGTGAGCACTTCCAGGCGGTGGACGTTGTCGACGGTCTTGCCGTAGGCCTGGGCGGAGGCCCCGCAGCTGTTGTTGCCGATCATGCCGCCCAGCGCACAGTGGCTGTGCGTGGACGGCTTGGGCCCGAACTTCAGGCCGTGCGGCGCGAGTTGCCGGTTGAGTTCGTCCAGCACGATGCCCGGCTCGACCACACAGGTCCGCGCCTCGGGGTCCACCGAGAGCAGGCGGTTGCAGTACTTGGTCCAGTCGATGACCACCGCCTCGTTGGTGCACTGCCCCCCGAGGCTGGTACCGCCCCCGCGCGAGAGCACCGGCGCGCCGAAGCGGGCGCACACAGCCACCGCGGCGGCACCGGCCTCCACCGTGCGGGGTACGACCACGCCGATCGGGATCTGCCGGTAGTTGGAGCCGTCGGTCGCGTACGCCCCGCGGCTGCCCGCGTCGAAGCGGACCTCGCCGTCCACCTCCGCGCGAAGCGCGTGTTCCAGTGCGGCGAGATCGACCTTCTGGCTGCCGGACATCGGTCAGCTCCGTCCGTTGCCGGGCAGGAACTCCTGGATCTTCGCCTTGACGCCCTGCTGGACCACCGATGACCGGTCGCTGTCGCCCTTGAGGACGGAGAGCGCCGCGGCCTTGATCTGGTCCCAGCTGGCGTGCGGCGGAATCGGCGGCACCGCCGGATCGGTGCGGAAGTCGATGACGAACGGGCGGTCCGCCGCCAGCGCCTGACGCCACGCCGACTCCACGTCCTCGGGCCGCTCCACCCTCACCCCGGCAAGGCCGAATGTCCTGGCGATGTCGGCGTAGCGGACGTCGGGCAGGCTCTGCGAGGGTTCGAACTGCGGGGCGCCCTGCATCGCGCGCATCTCCCAGGTGACCTGGTTCAGGTCGTGGTTGTTCAGCACGGCGACGACCATGCGCGGGTCGGCCCACTCCCGGTAGTACTTCGCAGCGGTGATCAGCTCCGCGAGGCCGTTCATCTGCATGGCGCCGTCACCGACGATCGCGATCGCCGGCCTGTCGGGGTGCGCGAACTTCGCGCCGATCACGTACGGCACGCCCGGCCCCATGGTCGCCAGCGTGCCCGACAGAGAGCCGCGCATGTCACCGCGCATCCGCAGATGGCGGGCGTACCAGTTCGCCGCGGAGCCGGAGTCCGCGGCGAGGATCGCGTTGTCGGGCAGTAGCGCGTCCAGGGCGTGGACGACGAGTTCGGGGTTGACCGGGTCCGCGGACACCTCGGCGCGGCGCTGCATGACCTCCCACCAGCGCGCCGCGTTGTCCTCCACTGTTTTGCGCCAGGTGCCGTCCGCCTTGGGCTCCAGCAGCGGGATCAGCCGGCGAAGGGTCTCGCCGGCGTCGCCGACGAGGTTGACCTCGAACGGGTAGCGCAGTCCGACCATGGACGGGTCGATGTCGATCTGCACCGCCCGTGCCTGGTCGAACTCGGGCAGGAACTGGGTGTAGGGGAAGCTGGATCCGATCACGAGGAGCGTGTCGCAGTCCCGCATCATCTCGTAGGACGGGCGGGTGCCGAGCAGGCCGATCGATCCGGTCACGTACGGCAGGGTGTCGGGAAGCGCGTCTTTGCCGAGCAACGCCTTCGCAACGCCGGCGCCGAGCCGGTCAGCGACCTGTTCCACCTCGGGCCGGGCCGAGCGGGCGCCCTGCCCGATCAGCATCGCCACCTTCTCGCCCGCGTTGAGGATCTCCGCGGCCTTCGCGAGATCCTGGTCGGCCGGGACCGGGGCGTAGCGGGGGACACCGAGGCTGGACGGGATCTGCTTGAACGCGTGCGCCGGGGGCTCGTAGTCGAGTTCCTGCACATCCGCCGGGATGATCACAGCGGTGACCGTGCGCCGGGTGGCCGCGATGCGCATCGCGCGGTCCAGGACGTTGGGCAGCTGGGCGGGGACGGTGACCATCTCGCAGAACTCCGAGGCCACGTCCTTGAACAGGCTGAGCAGGTCGACCTCCTGCTGGTAGGAGCCACCCATCGCACTGCGGTCGGTCTGGCCGACGATCGCGACCACCGGCACGTGGTCGAGCTTGGCGTCGTAGAGCCCGTTCAGCAGGTGGATCGCGCCAGGGCCCGACGTGGCCGCGCACACCCCGGTGCGCCCGGAGAACTTCGCGTACCCGACGGCCTCGAACGCGGCCATCTCCTCGTGCCGCGCCTGCACGAACCGAGGCGTGTTCTCGGCGCGGCCCCAGGCGGCGAGCAGCCCGTTGATCCCGTCCCCGGGGAAGGCGAAGACGTACTCCACCCCCCACGCGCGCAGCCGCTCCAGCACGTAATCGGAAACCTTCATCACCCAACTCCTCCACTGCGCGGTCCCGGCACCGTGGGGGCGCCGGGGTGGGCCTATGAGCGCGGCTAACCGCTGGTGCCGCGATGAAACCGGCCTTCGCAGCATCGGCACGGCGGGCGCTCGAAGCTTCGGGCAGTGTCACCGGGTCCGGCACGTCCGGCCGGAAGGCGTGCCGGACGCACCCGTGTGGGCGCCCCATGTGGCGGGATGGCCGCGCCCATGCCGGACGGTCTCGGGTCTCGAAGTCGGCAGGCCTTGGCCTCCCGACCAGTGGAGAGGTGTTCGTACGTGCGACGGGCCGTGGGTGGACGCGGGTGATCGAGCGGGCAGGAAACGGGGGTGTGTGGAAGCCTTGAATCTGCTCACCGCAGCGCACTGACGCTGTCAACCGGTGTCCCCGGGCCATCGGCGCCCAGACACGACACATGCCGGAAGGACCGCTGCTCATGGCCACGTTGCAGGGAAAGACCGTCGCGTTCCTCGCCGCGCCCGAAGGCGTGGAACAGGTGGAACTGACCCAGCCCTGGCAAGCGGTCGCCGAGGCCGGTGGCACAGCGCGCCTGGTGTCCACGAAGAGCGGCAGGATCCAGGCGTTCCACCACCTGGACCGCGGCGACACCTTCGAGGTGGACGACGTCGTCGCCGACGTCTCGGCCGACGAGTACGACGCCCTGGTGCTTCCGGGCGGCGTCGCCAACCCGGACGCGCTGCGGCTCGACTCCGCCGCAGTGGGCTTCGCCAGATCCTTCTTCGACGCCGGGAAGCCCGTCGCCGCCATCTGCCACGCCCCGTGGACGCTGATCGAGGCCGATACGGTCCATGGGCGCACGCTCACCTCGTGGCCCAGCCTGCGCACCGACCTGGTCAACGCCGGCGCCCGATGGGTCGACGAGCAGGTCCAGGTCTGTACCGCCGGACCCAACGTGCTCGTGACCAGCCGCAAGCCGGACGACCTGGATGCGTTCGGCGCCGCGCTGGTCACCGTCTTCGCCAAGACTTAGCGGCCGGCGACCACACCGACCGACATGCGTGGGCAGCGGTGCTCCCCCGCACGGACTGGCCATCCACTCCTGGGTGTCGTCAGGGCCTGCTGCCGGTGTGGGGGCGAAGAACTCCCGCAATCGCCGCACCAAGCCGCGCTCCGGTGGCGGCAGCGGATCTACCGGCTGCGCCGACAGAGCCTCGGTCCGGGGAAGGCCGACGGTCAGTTCCTTCGGATCCCGGAGCCGGTATCCCAGGTGCTGCAGCTCCGGGAGGGCTTTCGCCGCACGCACCTGCGGGGAGGAGCTGGGCTTCCTCGTGGGCGTCGTGGCCGGTGGTCTGCCCGGTCAGCCGTGCCACCGGGCGGTCGACGTTCGGGCGCGCGCCGCGAAGCGGCTGGCACTAGGCACGGACCCGTGCCCCGTTTCCCTGTCGTTCCTGAGTTCTCCGCCGAGCCTCTTTTCCCCGGGACGGGGTGTAGCTGAATGCGCCTGGGGCACACGCGGCTGCGGAGGTTGATACTCATGGGTGCGTTGATCACCGTTCTGCTGCTGGCGCTGATTCTGGGCGGTGCCGGATTCGCCGTTCATGTGCTCTGGTGGGTCGCTCTCGTCGTGCTGGTGCTCTGGGTGCTCGGCTTCGTCTTCCACGGGAGCGGTCGCTGGTACAGATGGTGAACCGCCTGGTGAACCGCCTCCGACCAAGCCGCCCCGGGGCACTCACGCCCTCTATGACCAGCGGTGGGACCGGCCGAGGCCGGACAGCCGCGAACAGGACCGATCGCCTCTCGAACCGAGGGAGGTAGCACCATGGCACAGCGAATCCGAGAGATCATGACCACGAACCCGGTCGCCGTCGGCCCGCTGACCTCACTGACCGAGGCCGCCCGCCGGATGCGTGACGCCGACATCGGAGACGTCCTGGTGGTCGATGACGGTCGGCTCCGCGGCCTCGTCACCGACCGCGACCTCCTGGTCCGCGCCATGGCCGAGGGCAAGGACCCGGGCCAGACGACCGTGCACGAGGTCTGCAGCGACGACCTCGTTCGCGTGGGACCCGATGACGATGTCGCGCGAGCTGTCGACCTGATGCGCGACCACGCGCTGCGCCGCCTGCCCGTCACCGAGGACGAGCGCCCGGTGGGCATCGTCTCCCTGGGTGACCTCGCCCTCGAACGGGACCGCCGCTCGGCGCTCGCGGATATCAGCGCGGCCGAGCCCAACAGCTGACCCAGGCTCCGCAGGAGTGGGCGAGCACGACCGCGCAGCCCACCCCGGGAGCCGTAACCTCCCAGGGGGTGCCGTGAGCACACCTCCCAACGATCCGGTCCCACCGAACCCCACGCCCGCACCGGGGCCAGGGCCGGGCCCCGGCCCGCTACCCGGGCCGCTGCCCGGACCGGGCGGACCCGATCCCGTGCCGCCGGCTCCGCCACAGCCCGAGCCCGATCCCCAGCCGTCACCCGTTCCAGGACCGGAGCCGCGGCCTAAGCCGGGCCCTCTGCCCGGGCCCGGCCGCCCCGAACCGGTCACATGACGCGTTCGGTCCAGCGGTCGGCGGCTGGTCGCCGCCCGGTGTACGGCGTGCCCGAGAGGAGGAGCCGACGATGGCCGGCAAGGACGCTCTGGCCGAGTACCAGCGACGACGCGACTTCGCGAGGACGAGAGAGCCCCGGGGCTCCGACACCGACAGGACCAGTGGGCGCCCCGTCTTCGTGGTGCAGATCCACGACGCGAGCACCCTCCACTTCGACTTCCGGCTTGAGGTCGACGGGGTGCTGAAGTCATGGGCAGTCCCCAAGGGGCCCTCCAGCGACCCGCACGACAAGCGGCTCGCCATGCCCACCGAGGACCACCCGCTCGAGTACGCGGACTTCGAGGGTGCCATCGCCGGGGGCGAGTACGGCGCCGGGAGTGTGATCGTCTGGGACGAGGGCACCTACCGAAATCTCGCCACCGACCGCAGCGGCAGGGAGATCCCGTTCGCGACGGCGCTCGACAACGGCCACGCGTCGTTCTGGCTGGACGGCAGAAAACTGCACGGCGGCTACGCCCTCACCCGTATCCGTACCGACCGGTCCGACCGCCGCGAGGCCTGGCTGCTGGTCAAGCACGACGACCGGCACGCCTCGGCCCGCGGCACACCGGAGCCCACGCGCGCCCGCTCCGCGCACACCGGCCGCACGCTCAAGCAGGTCGCCGCCGACGCCGCACCAGGGGATCCGTGATGACCTCGCTGCTCGACCGGCTGCCCGCCGACCAGCTCAGCCGCCTTCGTCCGGCCCCGCGCCGCGAGGACGGCGAGGCCCAGCGGCCCATGCCGGCCGTGCTCTCCGACCGCCGCTCCTTCTACGACGCCTGGCTGTTCGAACGGAAGCTGGACGGCGTACGCGCCCTGGCCGCCCGCGACGGCGACCGGGTCCGCCTGCTCTCCCGAGGAGGCCAACTCCGCACCGCCACCAACCCGGAACTCGTCGACGCCCTCGGCACCCAGCACTGCCGGGACTTCGCCGTGGACGGTGAGATCGTCGCCCTCCACCACGGACGAACCGACTTCTCGCTGCTGCAGCAACGCAGCGGCCTGACCGACCCCGACGCCGCCCTTGCCAGCGGCGTCCCCGTCCTCTACTACCTCTTCGACCTCCTGCGCCTGGACGGGCGCGACACGACCGCCCTGCCGCTGCGCACCCGCAAGGCCCCGCTCCGCGACGCCCTCGACTTCGACAACCCGCTGCGCTTCACCCCGCACCGCAACACATGGGACCAGGACCTGCTCGACCACGGGTGCGCCCGCGACTGGGAGGGCCTGATCGCCAAACGGGCCAACTCCGCCTACCTCCACCGGCGCTCCGGAGACTGGCTCAAGCTCAAGTGCAGCTTCGGCCAGGAACTCGTCATCGGCGGCTTCACCGAGCCCGCCGGCACCCGGGTCGGGTTCGGTGCGCTCCTGGTCGGCTACTACCAGGACGGCGATCTGCGCTACGCGGGCAAGGTCGGCACCGGCTACCACACCCGCACCCTCCTGGACCTTCGCCGACGCCTCGACACCCGCCGGCAGGACCGCCGACCGTTCACCGACGAGATCCGCGAGCGCGCCCTCCACTGGGTCCGCCCGGAACTCGTCGCGCAGATCGGCTTCACCGAGTGGACCCGCGCCGGCCTGCTGCGCCACCCCCGCTACCTGGGGCTGCGCGACGACAAGCCCGCCACCACGGTGGTCCGCGAACAACCCCTCGGAGGCACCCGATGAACCCCACCGCGACAGCGGAGCTCCGGGCCGGCCGGCACACCGTGCAACTGAGCCGCCCCGACAAGGTGTTCTTCCCCGACGACGCCATCACCAAGGCCGACCTGGCGCGCTACTACCGCACCGCCGCCCGGCACATGCTGCCGCACCTGCGCGGCCGGCCACTGATGATGGAGCGCCACCCGGACGGGATCGACGGCGGCACCTTCATGCAGAAGGACGTCCCCGACTACTTCCCCCACTGGATCCACCGGGCCGAACTCCCCAAGGAGGGCGGCACCGTCACCTACGCCGTGTGCGACGACGCGCCGACCCTGGTCTACCTCGCCGACCAGGGGTGCATCACCCCGCATCGCTGGCTCTCCAGGACGGACCGGCCGGATCACCCGGACCGCCTGGTGTTCGACCTCGACCCTTCCCCGGCCGGCGGCCGGGGGCGCTCCCGTGGCGACGACTTCGAGTCCGTGCGCGACGCCGCCCGGCACCTGCACGGCCTGCTGGACGAGCTGGGACTGCCGTCGGCGGTGATGACCACCGGATCCCGCGGGCTGCACGTCCTCGTGCCGCTGGACCGTCACGCTCCCTTCCACGACGTCCGCGCCTTCGCCCACGACGTCGCCGGCCTCCTCGCCGCCCGGCACCCCGACCGGCTCACCACGGCCCCCCGCAAACAGGACCGCAACGGACAGCTCTACCTCGACGTCCAGCGCAACGCCTACGCGCAGACCGCGGTGGCCCCCTACGCCGTACGCGCCCTGCCAGGCGCCCCGGTCGCCACGCCGCTGACCTGGGACGAACTGGAGGATCGCGGCGTCGACGCCAGGCGCTGGACCCTGAAGACCGTCGCCGAGCGCCTCGACCAGAACCCATGGCAGAACACCCTGCGACACAGCCGCTCCCCACACCCGCGCGCAGGCGGCTCGCCGCCCTTGTCCGGCCCTCGGACGCACCCGCAGCCGAATCGGACCGAACAGGCGGGTCCCCCTGATGAACACCGCAGAGCAGATCTCCCAGCTCCTGGACGAACACGGCCGCACCTACGCCGACGAGGCCGGCATCACGCTGCGCGACAAGCCGTCGCCGCTCTACCAACTGCTGGTGCTGGCCGTCCTGTGCTCCGCCAGGATCAAGGCCGACATCGCCACCGACGCCGCCCGCGAACTGTTCCGAGCCCGCCTGCGCACCGCCCGCACCATGGCCGACACCGACTGGCAGACCATCGTCGACGCCCTCGGCCGGGCCCACTACCGCCGCTACGACGAGAGCACCGCCACCGCCCTCCTCAAAGGCGCCGAACTCCTCCTCGAGCGCTGGAACGGCGACCTGCGCCGCCTGCGGCAGGAAGCGGACGGCAGTCCCGGGCGACTGCGCGAGCTGCTCCAGGAGGTCCCACGGATCGGCCCGGTCGGTGCCGCCATCTTCTGCCGCGAGGCGCAGGGCCTGTGGCCCGAGCTGCGACCGTTCTTCGACGGGCGCGCCCTGAGCACCGCCCGCTCGCTGGCTCTGCCCGCCATCGCCGAGCACCTGGCCGAACTGGTGGCACCGGATGACCTGCCGCGCCTGGCCGCCGCACTGGTCCGGGCCGGGCTGGAGCACTGATCCCCTCGCCGCTGGCACGGCGGCCTTCCACGAAGTGATGGGCATGAACACAGACGGCACCTCCGGCAATACACGGGCTGGCCGTGCCCACCAGGACCGTGCGACCCGGGGCACGGTCCTGGTGGCGCTGCTGGCGAACGTCGTGATCGCCGTGGCCAAGGCGGTGGCCGGGACGGTGGCGTCGTCTCCCGCGCTGCTGGCCGAGGCCGCGCATTCGGTCGCCGACAGCCTCAACGAGGTGTTCCTCCTCGCCTCGCTGAGCCGCAGCCGGCGCCGCCCGGACACCCGGCACCCGTTCGGCTACGGCAAGGAGAGGTTCTTCTGGTCGCTGCTGGCCGCGGTCGGGATCTTCGTGACCGGCGGCTGCTTCTCCTTCTACCAGGGCCTGCACGCCTGGCTGACGCCGTCAGCCGAGCCCGAGAGATACCTGGCCGTCTACCTGGTCCTGGCCCTCGCGCTGGTCATGGAGGGCGCCTCTCTCACCCGGGTGCTCTTCCAACTGCACCTCCAGGCCCGTGCGCAGGGCCGTCGGCTCTGGCAGCAGATCAGGCAGAGCGGTGATCCGACCGTCCGGACGGTGCTCGCCGAGGACTCCACCGCGGTGTTCGGGGTGCTGCTGGCGGCCGGCGGCGTGGCTGCTCACCAGCTCACGGGCTCCCGGATGTGGGAGGCTGCGGCCGCACTGGCCATCGGCGTCCTCCTCATCGGGGTGGCGTTCCGGCTGGGTCACGAGGCCCGCGGCCTGCTCGTCGGACAGGCCGTGGACCCCCGCCTGCAGCAGCGGGCCCGCGCGCTGCTGGCCGAACAGGACGAGATCGACACGGTGACGACGGTCCTGACGATGCGGCTCGGCGCCGACTCCGCCCTGCTGGCGGCCCGCGTGGACCTGCGGGAGGGCCTGGACAGCGAGGAGGTGGAGGAGGTGTGCGTGCGCATCAAGCGCCAGCTGCGAGAAGCGTGCCCGGCCTTCGACCAGGTGTTCCTCGACATCGTCGACGCCGACCTCGCCGAGCGCGTCCGGGCGTCCGCCCTGAAGCAGGACCTGGATCGTCTCGTCGCCGAAGAAGACGGGCACGGAGAGTGAGCGGCATGACCCGGTCGGGAACGGGATGTTGCTCTACGGGGTGCCGTGGCACACCCGACCCCGGTGGTGGCGGTGCTCGGCGTCATCGACGACGTCACCGCCGCACCCCGATCGGCTTCGGCGAGGAGGGGCCGCCGGCGCCGCCCCACCGACCGAGCCCTTCTCCCTCCTCGCCGCCGCAGCAGCACGGGCAGCCATAGACCGCGCCGTCCCCGTGTGTGGCCGGTGGAGTGCCGGGTGCGGTTGCGGCCGTGATCCATCGCGGAGGTGAGCACGGAGATCAGGAGCGACCGCATCGCGGACCCCTGCGGCACCTGCACCCCATACGGAAGGAGCGAACCCCGGTCCCCCGGGTCCGCTCCTTCCTCACGCCCGGCACGGCGACGGACGCGGCGGAGCGGTGGGTGCAGACCGCCTTCCTGTTGCGCTCCCACGGCGACGTGCACAGCGGCGTCGCCCGCTACAAGCCGAACTCGCTGGACGGCGGTTGCCCGTCCTTCGCCGGCACCGGGGAACACGCCTACATCGAACACCCCGTCCCGATCGCGGCCACAGCCACGGTCCGCGAAAGGCCCGCCTCGTTCGCCGACCACTTCAGCCAGCCGCGCCAGTTCTGGCTGAACCTGAGCCCCGTCGAGCGCGAGCACGTGATCGCCGGACGCGTCCGCGCGCGGCGCCGACCACCACGGTGCCCGCGAGGCCAGGTCAGCGCCGTCGCTCGGCGGCCGGCCCGCCCTCGACTTTCGTGCCGTCCTCCTCGTCAACGAGGCCTACCGGCACGCCAAGCCGCTCGCCGGCCTCGCGGGCGCCCGCGGCCTGTGGGCGGCGGCGGGGCTCGATCCGCAGGCCCCCGGCGTGTTCACCGCCACCGACGCCGCGCAGGCCGTCTCGGCCCTGGTGGAACAGCTCGGCACCCACCGGGTCTGGGAACGCTTCCCGGCAACGGCGAACTGAACCTCCCGTCCTCATGGCCGCGGGGGTTCGGGCTTGTTGCCGGGCCGAAGCGATGGCTTCGGCCCAAGCAACAGGCCTGCGTGGGGGTGCCCGTTTTCGCGGCAGGTAAGTGGACAGACGCGGAAGAGCGAGTGTTGGTACGACCCCGTGAGGAGTGACGATGAAGGCCCTGACCTGGCACGGCCGGCGGGATGTCCGTGTCGATACCGTTCCCGATCCGGCGATCAAGGATCCGACCGATGTGATCATCAAGGTGACCACCAGCGGCCTGTGCGGCTCGGACCTCCACCTCTACGAGGTCCTCGGTCCGTTCCTCGACGTCGGTGACATCCTCGGCCACGAGCCCATGGGCATCGTCCAGGAGGTCGGGCCCGAGGTCACCGCCGTGGCGGCGGGCGACCGGGTGGTGATCCCGTTCAACGTGTCCTGCGGGACCTGCCACACCTGCGGGCAGGGCCTGCACTCGCAGTGCGAGACCACCCAGGTGCGGGAGTACGGCAGCGGCGCCGCACTGTTCGGCTACACCAAGCTCTACGGGCAAGTCCCCGGCGGCCAGGCCGAGCTGTTGCGCGTCCCGTTCGGGAACAACCTACCGATCAAGGTGGACCACGGCCCCGAGGACGACCGCTTCGTCTTCCTCTCCGACGTGCTGCCCACCGCGTGGCAGGCCGTCGAGTACGCGGATGTGCCCGCAGGCGGCAGCCTCGTCGTCCTGGGCCTGGGGCCGATCGGCGACATGAGCTGCCGGATCGCCCTGCACCGCGGCGCCGGTCAAGTGATCGGCGTCGACCTCGTCGGCGAACGCCTCACCCGAGCCAGGCGCCGGGGCGTGCACGTCCTGGACCTCCACGAGCACGGCAAGGACCTCTCCGACGTCATCCGTGACCTCACCGACGGCCGCGGCCCGGACGCGGTCATCGACGCTGTCGGCATGGAAGCCCACGGCTCGCCCGCAGCGAAACTCGCCGCCCAGGCCACCAACCTGCTGCCGAGCGCCCTGGCCGCCAAGATGATGGAACACGTCGGCATCGACCGCCTCCACGCCCTCTACCTGGCCATCGACATCGTGCGCCGCGGCGGCATCATCTCCCTCTCGGGCGTCTACGGCGGCCAGACCGACCCGCTGCCCCTGCTCACCATGTTCGACAAGCAGATCCAACTCCGCATGGGCCAAGCCAACGTGCACCGCTGGGTCGGCGACCTCCTGCCCCTGCTCACCGACGACGACCCGCTCGGCGTCGACACCTTCGCCACCCACCACGTCCCGCTCGACGAGGCCCCCGCGGCGTACGAGATGTTCCAGAAGAAGCAGGACGGCGCGGTGAAGGTGCTCTTCAAGCCCTGAGCCCCGCATGCGCACTGCGCACTGCGCACTGCCGACGAGAGCCCCCGAACCCCCGGGAGTCCACCATGACCGCACGACCCCACCGCTTCGCGGGCCGCACCGCCCTGGTCACCGGCTCCTCCCGCGGGCTCGGCCTGCTCATCGCCCGGGAACTGGCCCGCCGCGGCGCCCGCGTGATGCTCTGCGCCCGAGACGCCGACGCGCTCGGCCGGGCCGAACAGCATCTGCGAGCCGACGGCGCCGAAACCGCCTCCCTCGCCTGCGACCTCACCGACCCCCACGCCCCCGGCAGACTCCTGGACGCGGTGCACGACCGATTCGGCCCACTCGACATTCTCGTCAACAACGCCGGAATCATCCAGGTCGGCCCCCTGGAGGCCCTGCGCGAGGAGGACTTCCGCCAGGCCATGGAGACCATGTACTTCGCGCCACTGCGCCTCACCCTCGCCGCGCTGCCCGACCTGCGGGCCAGCGGCGCCGCCACCGTCGTGACGGTCTCCTCGGTCGGCGGCCGGATCCCCGCCCCTCACCTGCTGCCCTACGTGGCCGCCAAGTTCGCCGCCGCCGGGTTCTCTCAGGGCCTGCGGGCGGAACTGGCGGGAACGGGAGTGAGCGTGACCACCGTCCTGCCGGGGCTGATGCGCACCGGATCGCACACCGCCGCACGCTTCCACGGTCGCCCCGGATCCGAGTACTCCTGGTTCGCCGCCGCAGCCTCCATGCCGCTGCTCTCGATGGACGCCGAACGCGCCGCCCGCGCGATCGTCCGGGCGGCCGGGCGTCGCCGCCCCGAACTGGTCCTCACCCCGGCGGCCAAGGTCGGCGTCCGGTTGCAGGGGCTCGCGCCCGCCACCACCGCGCGGCTGCTCGGCCTGGTCTCTCGGACCCTGCCCGCCGCCGGTGGCCGGCCACGCCACGATGTCCAGGGCGCCCGCGCGGCGGAGCAGTCCAGCCTGCCGGCATGGGTCACCGCCCTCGGGGACCGGGCAGGCGCGCGGTTCGCGGAACCTCGCCCGCGCACCGAGCCCTGAGCGCGCCTCGGCACCGCACCCACCGGCCCCCGCCGGGCCGATGCGGCCCACCCCAGAACGGAACACGGGCCGATACGCCTGAGAACCAGTGACCCTCGCAGCCCGGGATACCGGCGCCATCCGGGCGACCGGCTGCTGGTTCATCGCCAGAGCTGGCAGTGGCACGAGATCCACGGAAGGGACCTCAACGCGTACCTGCACGAGGCCAGCGGAACCGACCTCACCGCCAAGGACTTCCGCACCTGGGACGCCACCGTCCTCGCCGCGGCGGGCCTCGCCGTGTCCCACCCCATCGCCGGCGGCCCGCAGGCCGCGCGCAGGGGCGCTGAGTCCAGGGCTATTCGCGAGGTCGCCCACTATCTGGGCAACACCCCCGCAGTCTGCCGTGCCTCAATACGTCAACCCGCGCCTCATCGAACTCTTCGACGAGGACGTCACCATCGCACCGGCCCTCGCAGAACTCGGCGCGGACGAGGCGCCGGTCGCCGCGCACGGCCCAGTCGAGGACGCGGTCCTCACCCTGACACGCCGAGCCGAATGCCGCCGGCCACGGGGATGAGCTGCCCTACGGGGTGATGCCCCGGGCAGGGCGTTTCTCCTCGCGGCGGCCAGGGAACGCGGGATCCATGGATCACGAGAAGGCACCGGTACTGGAAGCACTCGCCGCCTATCACCGGGACGGTCAGCTGCCGTTCACGCCGCCCGGGCACAAACAGGGACGCGGCACCGATCCTCGCGTGCTCGAGGTGCTGGGCGCGGCGGTGTTCGCCTCCGATGTCCTGGCCACGTCGGGCCTGGACGACCGCACCTCCTCCCACGGCATCCTGCAGGGGGCACAGGAGCTGATGGCGGACGCGGTGGGCGCGCAGCACACGTTCTTCTCGACCTGCGGGAGTTCTTTGTCGGTGAAGTCGGCGATGCTGGCGGTCGCCGGCCCGCACGAGCAGCTGATCGTGGGGCGCGACGCCCACAAGGCGGTCGTGTCCGGGTTGATCCTCTCCGGCATCCGGCCGATCTGGGCCGAGCCGGCCTGGGACTCGGAGCTGCATCTGGCGCACCCGCCCTCGGCGGAGGCGTTCGCGAAGGCGTTCGAGGAGCATCCGGACGCCAAGGGAGCGTTGGTGACCAGCCCGACGCCGTACGGGACCGGCGCGGACCTTGCGGCCATCGCCGAGGTCTGCCACCGGTACGGCAAGCCGCTGATCGTGGACGAGGCGTGGGGGGCTCACCTGCCGTTCCACGACAAACTGCCGACATGGGCGATGGACGCCGGCGCGGACGTGTGCGTCACCTCCGTCCACAAGATGGGCTCCGGCCTCGAGCAGAGTTCGGTATTCCACCTCCAGGGGGACCTCGTCGACCCGAAGGTCCTCAAACAGCGCGGGGACCTGCTCGGTACCACGAGCCCCTCCGTGCTGATCTATGCCGCCCTCGACGGCTGGCGCCGCCAGATGGTCCAGCACGGCACGCAGCTCTACGACCACGCGCTCGACCTCGCCCACCGCACCCGCCGCGCAATCGACGGGATCGACGGCATGCACGTCCACGGCCGCGAGGACTTCTGTGGCCCCGGCCGCGCGGCCGACCTCGACCCGTTGCAGGTCATCGTCGACATCTCCGCCCTGCACGTGAGCGGCTACGACGCCGGGGACTGGCTGCGAGCGCACCACCGCCTCAACCTCCACGTCTGCGACCACCGCCGCATCAGCGCCCAGCTCACCCACGCCGACGACGACCAGAGCACTGCACGACTGCTGAACGCCCTCACCGACCTCGCCCGCCGCGCCGCCGAGCTGCGCCCCGCCGCACCGATCCACATCCCCGGCCCCCATGAGCTGCGCCTGGAGCAGGCCATGCTGCCCCGCGACGCGTTCTTCGGCCCGACCGAACAAGTGCCCTGGCGCGAGGCGGCGGGGCGGGTCACGGCGGAGATGCTGACCCCCTACCCGCCCGGGATTCCCGCCGCACTGCCGGGCGAGCGCCTGAACCGGGACGTGCTGGAATACCTGCACAGCGGAGTGCGGGCGGGCATGGTGGTCCCGGACGCGGCCGATCCCGACCTGGACAGTGTGCGCGTCGCCGTCGAGGACTGAGACCGGGCCGGTCACACGCCGGTGGTCTGGTCGGTGATCATCGCCACGAGTCCGTCGCGGCCCTCGGCACGCAGCCGGCGCAACTGGCGGACGGCGCCGTTGCCGTCCCGCAGCAGGCGCTCCAGCACAGGCACGATGTGCCGTTCATCCGCACTGTTTTCGATCACCGGGGCAATGCGGTCCAGGAGCGCGCCCACCGCATCACCGACTGTGGACAGCCTGCCGGAGCGGGGGTCGAACACCGCGCTCGTGCAGCCGTGCCGGGCGCTGTGCCACACGGCGGCCGCGAGCATCTCCTGCTCGACAGGTGGGACGCCGCACCGGGCCTCCGCGTCACTCAGAGCGCGGGTGGCCAGAGCGCGTACGACGCCGGCGAGCATCACCGCTTCGTCCGGACGCAGCTGGACGTCCATGGCGCGAATCTCGACGGTGGGGAAGCGCTCGGACAGGCGGATGTGCCAGTAGACCTGTTTGATATCGCGAATCAGCCCGCCGTCCACCAGGGCCCGGGTACGCCGGTCGTAGGCGCCGGCGTCGGGGAAGTGCGGCGGCGGCCCGCTCACGGGCCAGCGGCCGAAGACAATGGTGCGCCAGCTCGCGAACCCTGTGTCCGTGTTCTGCCACAGCGGCGAGTTCGCGGCGAGCGCGATCAGCAAAGGCAGCCATGGACGCAGTCCGTTCATTACGGTGACGCCCGCGCCGCGGTCGGGGATGCCGAGGTGGACGTGCATGCCCGTGATCAGCTGCTGATCGGTGAGTAGCCGGGTGTCGGCGTGCATGGCGCGGTAGCGAGCGGTGTCGGTGACGGGGACCGGCAGCCGGTCGGTGAAGGGCGCGGCGCCGCACGCGGCGAGGCGGCAGCCTTCCTGCCGGGCGGCGTCGCCGAGGGCCAGGCGCATCCGCAGGAGGTGCCCTCCGGCTTCCTCCAGGTCGTGGCAGATGGGGGTGGCGATCTCCAGCTGTGCCTGGAGTAGTTCTCGCTGGACCTCGTCGCGCTCCAGGGCGGGTTGGAGGCGGGCGGCCTCTCGAACTTGGGCGGCGCGGGCCGCCGGGAGCCCGGTGGTGGGGTCGAGCAGGAGGTATTCCTCTTCGATGCCGAGGGTCACCATGCTGGGCATGTACCCGGGTGCGGAAGGCGCATGCGGCCGGCCACGACAGGGGCCGGGCTGGGGAATCAGGGTGAGCCGGGCGGGGCAGACGCACGAGGGAGGTGATCGGCCATGGTTGCACTTGCCCAGGAACACTCGGTGTCCCCCAGCGGCCTGGACCGGGCCGGAGTGCTGGTCCGCCAGATCACCGCGGCGCTTACCGCGGCCGGGCACACCGTCGCCGCAGCGGAATCACTGACCGGCGGGCTGCTGTGCGCGCGGTTGGCCGAGGCCCCGGGTGCCTCGGCCGCGTTCCGTGGCGGGCTCGTTGCCTATGCGACCGATCTGAAGGAGGAGCTGCTCGGCGTGGAGGGCGAGCTGCTGGCGCGGGTCGGAGCGGTCCATCCGAAGGTCGCCGCCCGCATGGCGGAGGGTGTCCGACGGCTCGCGCGCGCCACGTACGGTGTGGCCACCACCGGCGTGGCCGGACCGGCACCGCAGGACGGCTGTGAGGTCGGAACGGTGTTCGTCGCGGTCGCCGGCCCCCGCACGACCACGGCCGTTCGGGCCGCTCCCGCCAGCACCGATCGTGACGGCATCCAGCACGCGGCCCTTCTCACGGCCCTGCAACTTCTCCGCGACGAGCTGCGGCCCCTGAGCTAGGCCGACAGTTTTTTCGGCGCCGGCCCTGGGGTTCAGGGTAGCGGGGTCGCGTGCAGGCAGGTGTGACGGCCCGGCCCGCCGGGCTCCGACAGGAGCCGGGCAGTGGTCCCGATGATCGCGACGCGGAAGGTCCCGGGGCTGTCGGCATAGACGGGTGCGTTGTCGGCGGCCCGCTCGCCGGTGGCGTGGACGATGACGACCTCGGGCGGGGCGTGGCGGCCGGGAGTGCCGGGCAGGGTGACAGCAAAACGCGGTGGCGGGCCGGACGGCTTCCCGTCGGCTGGGTGTGTGGGTGATTGCGTGGGCATGGCGGGGTCCGGGGTTGGGCTCACATGCTGGTGAGCAGTTGCGGTGCGAGGGTTTTGATCATGGTATTGGTCCAGCGCATCTGCCGCAGGGTCTGGGGGTGGCAGGCGGTGGTCAGATCGAGGAGGCGGCCGTCGTGAGTGGCCTGGGCGGCTTGGGCGAGCATTTCCCAGTGGAGGGAGTTCTCGGTCGCGGCCAGGTGGAGGTCCCGCAGGTCGTGCAACAGGGCCAGACGGGTGTCGGGTCGTCCTCCGAGGGCGTCGGCGGTCTTCTCCCGCACGGCCGCCCACAGGCCGACCCGCGCAATGTCGGCGGTCCGGGCCAGGTCGAGGCCGTAGTGCGGTGCGGTGCGGGCGAGGCGTTCGGCGTGTTCGTGGGACCAGCGGGCCACGTCGGCGGCGACGTGGTGGACCTCGTGATCGGCCCGGTGGCGTTCGGCGGCGGCGAGCAGGCCGTGTTCCAGGCGGCGCTCGCCGTCGTACACGGCCCGGAGCGTGATCGCGATGCCGGTCACGGTCCCGCTCCTTCCGGGGCGTTGGTGGTGTGGACGACTGCGGCCCCGGGTCCTCCGGTGGTGGGCGGGATCGATCCTGGGTGGACGGGCGCGGAGGCGGTGGTGGTGGGTGCCGGCGCGATCGCGCCGTCGCCGCGCGCGATAAGGGTGACGCGGGCGGCGGCGGTCTTGAACAGCGGCTGCTTCGACGCCGGGTCCCAGTCGGTGATGGTCGTCTCGTTCGCCGCCCGGCCCCCGCCGTCGCCTGGCCGGTTGCCTGCGGGGGTGTCCCAGTAGCCGTAGTGGAACGGCACGAACACCATTCCGTCGCGGATGCCGGTGATCCTGAGCCTGCCGCGCAGCGACCCTCGGGGGCTGGCGACCTCGACCAGGTCGCCCTCGGCCAGGCCGTGGCGGCCGGCTTCGGACGGTGAGAGTTCGACCCACACGTCGGGGGCGGCCGCGTTCAGCTGCGGCACCCGGCCGGTCTTGGTGCGGGTGTGGAAGTGGTACAGCGTGCGGCCGGTGTTCAGCTGCAGCGGGAACTCGTCACTGGTGTCCTCGTGCGGAGGCAGGTACTCCGCGGCCTTCAGAACGGCCTTCCCCTGCGGGTTGAGCGCCCGGTACTCCGTCTCGGACACGGCCGCGCCGGTGACCAGGTCCCTGCCGTACGACTCGCAGACGTCGGGGGCGGCCCAGGTGATGCCGCCGGTGTAGAGCCGCTCGGTTCCGTCGGGCGTCTGCTCGGTGCAGGGCCACTGGATGCCGCTGGGGCCGCGTAGCCGCGCGTAGGTGAGGCCGGTGTAGTCGCACGGGCGCCCGGCCGAGCAGTGCTTCCACGCCTCGAACGCCGACTCGGGGTCGTGCCAGCCGATCAGCGGCCGGTCGTCCTTGTCGCGGAAGCCCATCCGTCGGGCGAAGTCAAGGAAGATGTCCAGGTCCGGGCGCGCCTGGCCGGGCGGGTCGACGGCCTTCTCCGAGAGATGGACGGTCCGGTCGGCGTTGGTGAACGTCCCGGTCTTCTCTCCCCAGGTCGCGGCAGGCAGAACGACGTCGGCGAGCTGCGCGGTCTCCGTGAGGTAGAGGTCCTGCACGACGGTGAACAGCCGCTCCTGGCCGAGGATCGAACGGATCCGGGGCAGGTCGGGCAGGGACACGGCGGGGTTGGTGCCGGAGATCCACAGCATCCGGATCGAGCCCTGCTCGGCGTAGCGGAAGATCTGCATCGCCGGTGTCGGCGGTCCGTGGTACGGGATCCGGGAGGGGTCGACGTTCCAGATCTCGGCAAGGTCGGTGACGTGCTCGTCGTTCTCCCAGTTGCGGAAGCCCGGCAGGTCGCCGTTGGCGCCGCATTCGCGGGTGTTCTGCGCGGTGGGCTGGCCGTTCATCTGCAGGACGCCGCAGCCCGGGCGGCCGATCATGCCGCGGATCAGCTGGAGGTTGTTGACCTGGACGGCGGCGGCGGTGGCCTGGTGCGACTGGTAGACGCCCTGGAGCACGGTCGACAGCAGACACTCGGCGCTGCCCAGGACCTCGGCGGCATGTTCGATCCTCCGGGCGGGCACGTCGCAGACGTCGGCCGCCCAGGCGGGTGTGCAGTGCGCGACCTGCGCGGCGAGTTCGTCGAAGCCGACGGTGTGGGCGTCGATGTAGTCGGGGTCGATCCGGTCGGTGCGGATGATCTCGTGCAGCAGGGCGTTGAGCAGTGCCACGTTGGTACCGGCGCGCGGTGCGAGATGCACGGTGGCGCGGCGGGCGGCCTGCGTCGGCCGCGGGTCCACGCACACCAGCCGCGGCGGCGCACTGCCTTCGAGGCGGTCGAGGACGCGCATCCACAGCACGGGCTGGGTCTCGGGCATGTTGTGGCCGAACAGGGCGAGGGTGTCGCAGTGGTCGATGTCGGTGTACGAGGCGGGCTGGCCGTCGCAGCCGAAGGTCTCCTTCAGCGCTTCGGCGGCCGTCGCCGTGCACAGCCGAGTGTTGCCGTCCAGATGGTTGGTGCCGATGCCCGCGCGGGCGATCACCGCGAGGGTGTAGTACTCCTCCAGGAACAGCTGGCCCGACGTATAGAACCCGATCGCGCCCGGCCCGCGGTCGCGCAGCAACCGCTCACTCTCCGTGACGATCCGGGTCATCGCGGTGTCCCAGTCGCAGGCCACCAGCTGGCCGCCGTCCCGGACGAGCGGCGTGGTCAGGCGGTCCGGAGAGGCGTTGGCCTGCCAGCCGAAGAGGTCTTTGGGGCCGAGGCGGCCCCGGTTGACCCGGTCACCGGCCCGGCCGCGAACGCCGACGATCCGGCCGTCGGCGACGGCGATGTCCATCGCGTCGCCGTTGGAGTGCAGCAGCGTCGCGGTCTGTACCCACCGTTCGACCAGGTCGGCCGGGATACCGGGCTGGAGGAAGGAGTCGACCCGCACCGGCCACGGCCGACCGGACCCGAATGGAGTGCGGGCGCCCCAGGGGTCTGCGATCCGGTCCGACTCGCCTCGCATCGACACGACCTCCGTGCTCTTCCGGGAACTTCGAACGGGGCGTGTACCCGTACGTGCACCCGCTACGCACCGTACGGCTCCGCAGCGGACCTTCAGCGCTGATCCGATGGTGGGGTGAGGCCGTAGCCGTCCTCGCCCCACGACCGCCGCCGCTATGGGCAGGCCGGCTCGTGCTCTGCGGCGAGTACGTCGAGGGCGGCCGGGTAGAGCCCTCGCCGGATGAGATGACGGCAGGTCCCGTCGGGGGCGATTTCCACACGCAGCCGTCCCTCGATGTCACGGAAGACCGGGTACCCGGCGGGGCCCCTCGCGCCGGTGGGCGTTACGGGGATGCGCAGTAGCGTCTCGGTGCCGGCGGACCGCACCGACAGCAAGTAGCCGTGGGCGGGCGCATCCGTCGTCGGGGTCAGCACCGCTCTCCTGAGGACCCGAGCGGCTGGAAGCCCAGAAGCCACTGCAGAGCTCCGGCCGCGCCACGGGCAAAAGCCCGATCGGTCACCGGCCGCTGTTCGTCCCGGGCCTGCTGGATGGCCGCGCGCTCTTCCACTGCCAGGTCGATTTCCGCCAGTGGTTCGGTGAGCACCCGGCCGGTCACCGGAGCCGGCCCGGCCGGATTCAGCGCCCACGCGTAGGCTGCCAGCGCCCCATGCGTGTCACCGGCCGCACGTCGGGCGCAGTGCGCGGCCAGTTCGGCCGCCCCGGCCTCCACCGCGTCGCGTGGCCGCACCGCGATGAAGTCCTCCGCGTACCGGACGTCAGCCACCGCGTCTCACCTCGTATCGATCATGGCCGCGTGGCCTGCTGCGGTCGCGGCGTTCGTCGGTCGTGCTGACGTACCACGGCGTGCGCCGTGCCCGCCACTCCCGGTGGGCGGCATGTCGATCACTACCCGTACGGGCGTACCCTCCCCCGGCCCGTCCGTTTCCAGGCTCCGGCAGCTTGCGGATGTCTTCCAGTGGGCGTGCTCCAACCGGGCGCCCTGATTCGGTAACGCCAGGCAGGCGCGGACCCGGGCTGCGACCAGCACCGATCTACGATCGAGGGCTTCCGTCGGGTGTCTTCCGGCGCGTGCTCCGTCTGCCCAAGACTTCCGATGCTTCGCCGCATCGCCAGGGTCCCAATGATGCCTGCCGTCCAAGTCGAGCCCGGTAGAGGGGATATCGGCGAGCGGAGGCCGGGCACACGCCAGTGCATGGCAGTGATCCGCAAGCACCGCACCGGCGCAGGCCCGGGCACCTGCGACACGCCGACGGGCCCGACCGACATCCCCAAGCGCGGTTGGCTGGCGGTCCTCAGACGCATCGGCCGCGAGTTCCTCGACGACGAGTTCCCCGACCGGGCCGCCGCGCTCACCTATTTCGACGCGCCTGCGACCTATTCGCGTCCCCGACGGTCTCGTCCACCCAGGTCCGCCAGGCAGCGCCACCGGCGTCGCCTTCGAGGTCGAGGCCGGTGAGCCAGTCGAGGCGGTCGCTGCCGCCGGGGCCGAGCAGGTGGCAGCTCGACGTCGAGATCCGACGGGTAGCGCAGCGGCGAGGGTGACCGCTTGCCTGGCCTGCGCCTCGCCCAGGGCACGGCTGAGAGCGCAGGGGCCGGGCGGCCAGGTCGGTGACGATCACCTGCACGGCCCGCTCGGTCACTCCGCACACCGCCGCGATCCCGCAGGCGCACTTCAGCGTCCCGCGAGCCCATCAATAGCACACGGGCGTGGTGCGTCAGGAACGTCCAGCCCGCCCGTGGCTCCCGCTCGCCCGACATACCACAAGCATGAATCCGGATTTCGGTTTGGCAATGCCAAATCTCTGTCTCCGCCACCGCCTGGCGCCTTGCACGAGCCCCGGGGTGTAGCCCCGTGCCCCGCACCAACCTTCCCTGCCCCGGAACTGCCGTGCCGCCGACCTCGGTCCATGACACCGATCCGCTACTTCTTTTACCCGGGCCAGGTGCGGGCGCTCACCGAAAGTCGCAGGTCAGCGCCATGATTCCGTGTTGGTGATCGCATGGTGGTCGCAGCAGGCCATCCAGATGCGGGATGTGTAGCCTCGCGGGCTGATCACGGAATCAGGACCGCAGGAGGCAGAAGAACGTGCGCAGTTCGGGACGGCGACGGGGCCGGGTCTACCGTCGGTGCGGGTGTCGTGACGCGGATCGGCGCCAGCTCGGGGCCGGGTGTCCGCGTCTTGCCGACGAAGGGCACGGCACGTGGACCTTCGCCGTCGACATCCCCTCCCTCGACGGCCGCAGGCGCACCGTGCGCCGTAGCGGGTTCGAGGATGAGTGGCACGCGGAGGGTGCGCTGCGCCGCTTGCTCGATGGCCGCAAACTCGGCTTCGATGCCGACCCGCACGAGACGGTGGCCGCCTATCTCACGAAGTGGCTGAAGTCGATGGAGTTCCTGCTCAAGCCCACCACCTACGCCCGCTACCGCACCTACGTGCTCTGCGAGTTGATACCCGTCTTCGGCAAGCTGCGCCTGGAGGACCTCGCCCACGACCACATCTCCGCCTACGCCCACGAACAGCTCGAAGCCGGCCGCGGACGCCAGGCCGTCTACCACTGCCTCGCCACACTCTCCAGCGCCCTGGGCACAGCCGTGCGCACCCACCGGCTTCCCTTCAACGCCGCCCAGCCCCTGCCCATGCGCCGGCCCCGCCCCGACGAGCGCGTCCCCTGGACCGCGGAGCAGGCCGTCGAGTTCCTCTCCCACTGCCGCAATGTCGACCCCGCCTTCGCCGACCTCTTCGAGGTCATCATCGGCACCGGCCTGCGCAAGGGCGAGGCACTCGGCCTCCAGCGCCCGTGCGTGCGGCTCGACGACCGCGTCATGTACATCCGCCACACCCTGTCCGCGGTCGACAACCACGAACTCGTCCTGACCGCGCCGAAGACCAGGAAGAGCCGCAACTGGGTGCCCCTTTCCGAACGCGTCGCCGCCGCCCTCCAGCGCGCCATGACCCGAAGCACGGCCACCATCAACGGCCACGTCTTCCAGGGCCCCGACGGCAAGCCCCTCCACCCCACCGCCGTCCGCCGGCGCTTCCACGAACTGCGCGAACAGGCCGCACTCCCCCACGTCACCATCCACGACCTGCGCCACCTCGCCGCCACCCTCGCCCTGGAGGGCAACGTCTCCATGGCCGTCATCTCCAAGACCCTGCGGCACTCCACACTCTCGACCACCGCCAACATCTACAGCCACCTGACCTGGGACGTCGGCAGAGCCGCCGTGAACACCATCGAAGCAAGGCTCCACCTCGTCGAGGCTCGCACCCAGTCCGGCCGGGACATCACCGACCTCGACGTCGGCTCGCCGAACCCGCTGTTCAGCCACGCGGCCTGACCAACGCACCCCTGAGGTCGACTCAGCGTTCCGAGCCGCTCCGGCCTCCGGGGCCGACAAGTACCCGGGATTCCCGGCTTATAACTGCCACCCGATAAACGTGCGGCCCGTCGCAACAGACGACGCCGCAGGTTCCACCGGCATGCCCATTTCCCGCGAATCCGGGCCCATTTCGGCGCCACCTAGGCGACCGGTCCGCGATCGGCCACACGCGGATTCCCGGATAGGTAAACAAACGCCCCGTCACGGCCGGGTCACAGGGGCCAGGCCTGCGGAAACACGCCCCGCAAGGCCGTGTGAACGAGCGTTCACGACCACACTGCGACCACCAAAGGAAAAGGCCGTTCTCATCATTTCGATAAGAACGGCCTCCGACCTGCGAAAACGCTGGTCGGGACGACAGGATTTGAACCTGCGACCCCTTGACCCCCAGCAAGGGGTTCAACTATTGTCGGCAGCCGAGGCCTCATGGCCTCGGCTCTTTTCTTGCTCAACTACCCTGGGACACAAGTGAGTTGGCACTTCTTGACGGAAGCGGTGGCACAGGGAGCTGACAGTTGCTCAGTGTTTACTTCGTGCAGAAGTGTCCGTTTCGGACCACCGGCGCCCATAGGCGCTCATCAGGTGTGGTCCCAAAGTGGTCCCCAGGCCGACCGCCCCACCACAGCTACGGCCCGTGATCGGAACCTGTCGGCCCTTCAGCAAGCGGCGTCGCACCTGCCCGATTGCTCCTGCGTCGATGCCGTCAGTCGGCCCGCGGGGCCCGGTCCTGCGGGCGGATCATGGTCGCTTACCCATCGGTTGCGCATAGTGATCTTCCGGGCGGTGTGTCGTCTTGAGCGTGTCGTCGCCGTGTGGTTGTGACTACTTCGCGCACCGCCTCTCACGCTCTGCCGCCACGCCCGACCGGGCAGCGACTCTTGGTCCCAGATCACCCGATCAGGAGAAGGGGAAGCTCATGGGACAGCGTGCGCGGCGGGGTCGGGTCTACCGGCGGTGTGGTTGTACGGACGGGCACGGCAAGCAGCTGGGTCCGTGGTGCGTGCGGCTACTGAAGGAGGCGGGTCACGGGTCGTGGACGTACTGCGTCGACCTCGCCCCGGAATACGGGAAGCGAAGGACCCGTCGACGGGGCGGCTTCGCCAGCCGCACAGAGGCGGCCCGCGAGATGGCCGCAGTGCTGGACGGTGAGCTGCGCGGGGTCTACGAGAACCGCCGTACCACCGTCGCGAGCTACCTGCGCGAATGGCTCGCCACGAGGAAGCCGCACCTCGCGCCGAACACGTACGCCGGCTACGCCGCGTGCGTCGAGCGCGACCTCGTCCCCGCCTTCGGCCACCTCCGGCTCCTCGACCTGCGCCCGGAACACATCGACGACTGGGTCACCGCCCAGCTGGAGGCCCAGCGCGGGCGCGTCACCGTCTACCGGGCCGTGTCCACCCTGCGCAACGCACTCAACGCCGCCGTGCGCTCCTGGCGCCTGCGCTACAACCCGGCCAAGCACTCGGTGCCGCCCAAGCCCCGCGCAGCCGAGCGCACCTGCTGGACCCCCGAGCAGGCCGCGACCTTCCTGCAGCACGGTGTGGAGCAGTACGCGGACCAGCTGACCGATCTGTTCGAGGTCATGCTCGGCACCGGCATGCGCCGCGGTGAGGTTCTCGCCCTGCACTGGTCGGACGTCCACCTCATGGACCGCAATCTGTTCGTCCGCTGGACCCTGGCCGCGATCGACAACGGGAAGATTCATCTCCGGGAGCCGAAGACCGAGGCCAGCCGGGCCTGGATCAGCCTCTCCCCCAGGGTCATGGCCGCCCTCCACCGCCAGGCCGCAATCCAGATGGCCGCCCACCCGGACGGTCGGCTCGAAGGCCTGGTCTTCGGCCGCCCGGGCGGAACGCCGTTGCGGCCTCAGTGGGTCCTCGACCAGCTCCGAAAGCGCACCGCCGAGCTCGACCTGCCCAGGATCGGCCTGCACGACCTTCGCCACACCGCGGCCAGCATCATGATCGCCGAGAACATCCCCATCGCCGTCATCTCCAAGACCTTGCGCCACTCCACCATCGCCACCACCATCAACCTCTACGGCCACCTCCTCAAGGACTCCGCCGACCAAGCTGTGCTCGCCTTGGCCCAGGCTCTCGACCGGGCCGCCGCCGGGCGGAGTCGGACCCCCGGGCCCGGCGAGGTCCTCCGGCGTGCGGCGTAGCCTCGCGTCGAACGGCCTCGGTACTGCGGCTTGGGTGGGGTGGGGCGTCTTTGGCCGTGCCTCCGGTCAGAGACGCCCGAGCCTCGCCTCGTCGGCGGGGGGCTCGTCCTCGTCGGAGTCCGGGCGGAGCACGTCGAGGAGGTCGTGAGCTGCCCAGTCCGGGAGGGTCATCGCCGGCGGGACCGGCAGCCGGGCTTCACGCAGGAGGGATCCCTCCTTGAAGACGGCTTCGGTGATCCAGGCGAAGGTGTCGTCGTCGAGGAGGTCGGGGTGGGTGGCCGCGGTGTCGGCCAGGTGTTCGGTGTGGGGGAAGACCGCGGACACTGCGGCGGGGAGGCTGCCGTTGCTCGCCGCGCGGGCGACGGCGCGGCGGGCGGCGGTCTCGTACCAGCCGGATCCCCACCATTCGCCGACGGATTCGGTGCGGGAGCCGTGGAGGGTGAGCATGCGCAGGACGGCTTCGGGGCCGAGCGTCTCGTCGGCCCGCTGCCAGAGGTCGATCTCGCGGTGGACGGAGGCGAGGATGGGTGTCCAGCCCTCTTCGAAGATGACGGCGAGGGCCTGGCCGTCGGCGAGTCGTCGGGTGGGCGCGGTGAGGGCGAGTCGTACGGCCGGCCAGTCGACGCCCTCGGGGTGGACGTGGGGCAGGACGGCGCGGGTGGCGGCGATGTTGGCGCGGGCCATGATGATGTCGTCGATCTTGAAGTGCCACTCCTCGACGTCGCTCTCCCGACGCCAGCACCATTCCGCGATGCCGCGGGCCGCCGCCGACGGAACCGGGTCCGGAACGATCAGCGGGTAGGTACGCAGCCCGTCACCCAGGCGCCAGGAAAACTCCTCGCCCAGTGCGGCGATGGCCTCACGCCCGTCGCCGTCACGCCGGTGCCGGGCGATCGCGTCGTGGATGGTGTCCGCCCACAGCAGCAGGACCAGGTCGTGGCGCAGCGCCCGGGCGTCTTCGGGAACGTGGACGCGGGTGGCGTCGAGAAGTCCGGCTTCGGCGAATGCGCGGCGCGCGGCCTCGGCCTTGGCGGCCTGGGTGGGGTGGGTGCTCAGGTCGATGGTGAGGGGTTGGTCGAGTGGGCACAGTGGGGGCAGGCTGTCGTCCCAGTCCCAGTGCTCGGTCGGGTCGTCGACGGTGAGCTGGGCGTCGGCTGGGTCCCAGATGACGCTGATGTGGAAGTTCGAGCGGGAGAACTCCCGGTAAGTGGGCCGGGGGCCTGACTCATCGTCCTCCTCGTCGCTCTCGTCCCAGAGTTCGTTCTCCGTCCAGCCCGCGCGCCGGAGGGGCGCGGTGAGCCCGGCGAGCAGCCGGGGGCCGGTGGCGTGCGGTGACAGGGTCTCGGACGGTGTGCTGGTCATGGGCGGCCCGTTCGGTGCGGTGGTGTGCGGGGTGCTGCGCAGTTGGCTGTCACGGGGTGTCGCGGCCGGCTGCTTCGGCCTTCGCCTGAAGCTCGTGGACGACGCGCCGCCAGCGCCGCGCTCCGCTCGTGTACCAGTGGTCTTCGCCGGCAGGCCGCCAGTCGGCGAGTTCACGGAGCCGTCGGGTGATCGTCTCGGTGTCGAGGCGGTCGTGGCCGCCTCGGCCGGGGTCGAGGCTCTGGGCGATGTCGTGGAGCCGGTGGGCGGCGCGGTAGTAGGACAGCTGGGTGTCGGTCAGGCGGCGAATCGCGTAGCCCCCGCATTTGCTGCACCAGTCGAACTTCGTGTCACCGAGCAGGTCCGCGATGGTGAGCAGGTCGTCGTCTGCGACGACACCGCGTTCGCGGACATGGGAGCAGAACGGCGAGTGCCCCTTGCCCTGGTAGCGGGGGTCGGCGTTGACCGCGTAGACCTGGACCTGCTCGAGGGCCCCCAGAGGGATGCCGCTCGCGCTGGGCTTCCAGGTGCTGGCGTCGGGTGCTTCGAACGGCTCGAGGTCCAAGTCCTGGCCGTGGGCGAGGAGCCCGTGCCAGACCGCGCTGGGAAGGCTGCGCGAACGCCCGGCCCGGTCGTACCCGGAGTCCAGACTGCGCAGGTCGGGCACGCCGCGGGCCACCGCGAGCAGCCGCAGGTTGAACTCCCGCGCCCAGGGCCTGTCGCTGAAGACCAGCCAGGCGGTGCGCTCGGCGCCGGCATCGAGACCGAGCCGCTCGCCGAACAGCGGGTCGTCGGCTTCGCGCATTCGTTCCCGCCACAGGGCGGAGGGCTCCTCGGGGCGCTGGCCGATCGCCTCGGACCAGGGATCGATGAGTGCCGCGGGCAGGTCGGCGGAGCTGGCGAGCAGGACGCCTCGCCAGCCACGGGCCGCACGCCGCTCCAGTTCCTTGAAGGGCAGGACCTCCGTCCCGGCGTCGGTGGAGAACACGGTGTACAGCTGGTCCTCGGCGCCGGGCGCGGTGCTGAGCAGCCGCAGGTGCTCCGCGGTGAGGGGGCGGCGCTGGTGCACGGGGGCGTCGTCGAAGACACCCGGCCCCAGGGGACTCGCTTCGCCGGCAGCCGTCGGGGCGCTGGGAGGCTCGGGCTCGCACCGTACGAGCGCGGCGCGGGCCAGGAGTTGGTCGACGATCAGCTGGGGTGCGCGAAAAGTGAGCCTGCGCCGGCCCCAGTCGCCGCTGGTCAGGTAGGTGAGCAGGACGCCGATCGTCCAGTTGTCGAGGCCGCCCAGCAGCCCCCGCTCACGCTGCTGCGAGTAGGGGTCCTCCTCCGGGGGTTCCTGCAGGTGTGCGGTCAGCGTCACCGTCACGTTCGGGTCCGCCGCGCCGGCGACCCGGCGTGCCTCCTCCTCCCAGGAAGCCAGCAGCCGGTCTGTCGCACGGCAAGCTTCGTCGTACCCCTTGCGCCGTGAATGGATTCCCCCGACGGCCTGATACGTGACCAGGTGGTCGCCCGGCAGTCCCCATGCGTCCGCCGCTGCCCCCTGCCAGCGGGACCACATCGACCGCAGCCGGCCGGCTACCGCCCTGCGGTCGCCGATGGCGCTGAACGCTTCCTCGTCCGTGGGGAGTTCGGGCATTTCCAGGCTCGTGGCCGCCGCTGCTTCCAGAAGTGCGGCCGCATCGACGAACAGGCCCGCTCGTTCGTGCAGCGTCTGGAGATGTTCCTCCTTCAGTGCCACCTTCGGCCGCGCCCAGTCGGTGAGCCAGGGGAACTTCGCGGCGACGCTTTCGGCGAGGTGGAGGCTGTCCGCGGCGTCACGCCACCTGGACAACGTCAGATCCCGGAGCCGCTCCGCCTCGTCGCGGGCATCACGGTCCTCATCGTAGGTCTCGTCCTCCTCGGAAACCGGCTCGGCCCGCAGAACCTCCGCAGCCCCTTCGGCTTCCTCCTGCGTGACCTCGTCGTCTGGATCCGCCTCCGTGTAGCTCTGCAGCTGGTACAGCAGCCCGATACCGCCGAGCGCCCGCAGGAAGATGCCGAGCCCCGTGTCCGGCCGCGCCCACGCGCCCACCTGCGCGCAGCGCGAGCACATCCGGCCGATCGTGTCCGCGTTCAGCGGCACCTGGGTCGTCGTGATGTCGCGGCTGCGCAGCTGGGTGCACGTCGTCGTGGCGTGGAGCTTGGCGTTCTTGCCCTTGGCCGAGTGGACGGTGACGGGCGTGCCCTCGAAGGGGCCGAGCGGGACATCGGCGGTCAGTGAGCTGTCGAGCACGTAACTCCCCTATCGGTCTCGGCTTGTGAGCCTAATCGGGGGTACTGACAGCCGGGCCCGGAAACCGTCGCGGTGTGGCCGCGGCTGCCATCTTCCTGGTACTCGGGCGCGGCTTCCTGGGCTCGGCGGCGGCGGTTGGGTGCCGCCACCCGTGGGTAGTGCTGGCGCAGGATCCGGTCCCTCGGGGTCGGCTCCGGCCGGTGGCGCAGAGGTGGGAAGGGGATTCGGTGGCGCGGCGCAGGACGGTGGCGGAGTTGCTGGCGGAGGCCTACCTCGCGAAGCAGCAGGCGAAGGCCGCGCAGGCGGGCACGACCCAGCCCGCCGAGCCGGTACCGGCTCGGGCGGCGCGTCCGCGCAGGCCCCGCAGGCCCGACCCCGAGGCGGAGCGCGCACGGCTGCTGGCCGCGGGCGAGAAGATCCTCAGCCGCGAGGACGATGCCCGTGCCAGGCAGGCGAGGAAGGTGGAAGCCGACCTGGCCAAGCGGCAGGCCGCCCGCGCCAGGGGGGCGAAGGCCGAGGAGCGCGCCCGGGAGCGCTCCGAGCGGGAGCAGCAGCGGCTCGACCGCGAGGCGCACAAGCAGCAACTGAAGGACGAGGCCGAACAGCGCACCGAGCAGGTGGTTGCGGTGCGGGCGGAGTTGGCGGGGGTGCTTCGCAATCGTCCGGTGGGGCTGGAGGATTGGCATCCGCTGGTGGAGCAGGCGCTGGCGCACGACGGCGCGACGGGTGTGGCAGAGGTGGTGGAGGACCTGCTGCGTCGCTCGCCCGTTCCTGAGGGGTGCCGTGAGTCCGCCGAGGTCGGCTACTACCCCGAGGCCGGCCAGCTGTGTATCAACATCGGTCTGCCCTCCCTGGACGTGGTTTCGGACGTCGCGGCCTACCGGTTCGTGACCCAGCGTCTGGAGGTCGTCCGCCAACCGGTGAAGGAGGCCGAGCGGCACCAGTCATACCGCACTCTCGTCGCCCGACTGGCCCTGAGGGCGCTCGACGAGGTGTTCACCGTGACCCCGTCGGACCTGGTGGACGAGGTGCTGCTGAACGGTTTCGTGGCGACGACCGATCGGTCCACCGGGCGGGCGGTGCGGCCGTGCGTGGTGAGCGTGGTGGCGCGGCGTGAGGACTTCGCCGAACTGGTGCTGGACGAGCCGACGTTGGATCCGCAGTTGTGCCTGCGTGCCCTGGGGGCGGTGGTCTCCCAGCACCCGCACGACCTGGAGCCGGTCCCGCCGATCGTCGAGTTCGCCCCGCAGCGTTTCAAGCTCGCCAAGGACGTGGGCGCGGTGGCCGGTCTGGACAGCCGGACGGACCTGCTGACGATGGACCCGTACGCGTTCGAGCGGCTCGTGCGTGAGCTGTTCGAGGCCATGGGGTACGAGACCTGGCGGACCCAGAACTCGCGTGACGACGGGTTGGACGCGGTCGCGGTCAAGCGCGACGGCGGCGGGGTGACGGTGGTCGCCGTCCAGGCCAAGCGCACCAAGAACGCCGTCCCGGTGGAGACCGTGCGTGCCCTGCTCGGCGCCGTGGATCTCACCAACGCCTCTCGCGGTGTCCTGGTGACCACCTCGTGGTTCGGCAAGGCGAGCTATGACACTGCGGCCGGCAAGGGCGAGCGCCTCCACCTGGTCGACGGCCGGGAGTTGAAGTCCCTCCTCCTGGAGTACCTGGGGGTGGACGCCTTGATCGGCCTGCCGAAACTTCCTCGCGGCTGGCAGGCGAACACGGCGAACTGACCGGCTCCCGGAAGGGTTCGGGGACCGGCCTCGCGGCCGGACCACCGCCCCGAGGCCGTGCGGGCTCGCAACGCCGCACGCGGGTCCGAACGGTGACTGGCCCTCCCGCGGTGTCCTACCGGATGAGCAGGGCCGATCGGAGCGCGGGTTCGCGGAGACGGGTGAGGAGCTCGGGGTCGTCGAAGAGGATCTCGGCGGCGGGGTCGAGCGCTTGGTGCAGCATGGCCTGGACGACGTCGGCTATCGGCTGTTCGTTGACGACCGCGGCCCAGTGGGCGGCGTCGTCATGGTCGCCCTTGGCGGTGGCGCCGGCCCACTGGGCGACACAGGCCTTGGTGACGTGGAAGGCGTTCACCCGGCCCTTGGCCAGCAAGCCGCGGTTGAGGTCGAACAGGTCGATGGTGGCCCGGCCCCTGGGGGTCAGCGGGTGGTACTGGCCAACCGCCAGGACCAGCCGGAGGTGTGGTGTCGGGTCCTCGGCCGTGGGGTCGATGAGCAGCGGCTTCCCGTCGGGGTCGAGCGGGAAGACGGCCTTCTTGAGGTGGCTGTTGCACAGTGAGCAGGCGAGGACGTGGTTGGTCCAGTCGAAGGCGCGCATCGGATCCCGGTCGATGGGATCGAAGTGGTCGATGTCGGTGCCCTGGTTGTCCCCGCAGTACATGCACCGCTCGCGCCCGGCCGCCATCTCCCCGAGCAGGCCGCGCAACGGAGCGTGCACGTCACGTCGCACGGTGGTGTTCTTCCACAGCTGTCGTGCTCTGGCCTTCGGCTCCGGAGCCAGCACGATGTCGCAGGTGCACTCGGCCATGCGGGAGCGCGGCGGCTCCGGCAGGGGGAGCCGATGGATTCGGATCACGCGACGTGCCCGGTCAGGGAGTGCAGGCGGGCGGCGACCTCGTCGACCCGGGCGGCCGGCGAGCTGGTCAGGGTCCGCTTCAGCTGCCGGTAGCGTTCCCGTTCCTCCTCGCCGGCCTCTCCGGCCACGATCTTCATCTCCAGCGCGACCAGGAGTGCCCGGGCCTCGTCCGCGCGCTGCGAGTACGGGGTATCGAGGCCGAAGAGCTCGGACAGCACCGCGTCGTCGCCGCTGCCGAACACCACCCGGTCGTACAGGTCCGTCCCGACGACCTCGGGGGCCTCGTCGACGTCCGGGCCGGGCAGTCGGATCAGCCCGGCGGGGTCGGCGGCCTGGCAGATGTAGGGGCTGTGGGTGGTGACCAGGAACTGCACCAGCGGGAAGTGCTGCTTGAGCCACCCCCCGATGCGCTTCTGCCAGGACACGTGCAGGTGCGCGTCGATCTCGTCGATGATCACGACACCGGGAACGGTCACGACGGGGTGGCCGCTGTCGTGCTCGACGCGCAGGGCGCCGTAGGTGTCGTGGAGCTGCTTGAGGATGTCGACCACGAGCGCGGCCACGGTGCGGTAGCCGTCGCTCATCTCCCGCAGGGGGAAGGAGCGGCCGGCGTGGGTGACCCACAGGCCGTCGGAGTCCACGTTTCCGATGGTGTAGTCGTCGGGCAGGAGCTCGTCGCCGAGGATCTCCAGGGCGATGAGCTTCAGCTCGGCCGCGCCCGGGCGGTTCTCCAGGGACCGCAGGTGCTGCTCGATCAGCCAGCTGACGCCCTCGGCCAGCGAGGCGTCCTCGTGGAAGAGGCTGGTCAGCCGGGCCACTGCGCCCGCCCCGGCCATGCGCCGCTGAACCTCCCCGGAACCGCCGACGAGTCGGCGGAACGGCCCGTAGCCCGCGCAGAACCAGCCCACCGGGTTGTCCGCCCACGGCCCGCGCTGGGCAGCGGTCGGTGCCTTCCTGTAGGCCATTGGGCTCAGGGCCGGCTGGGCATGGCGACCGGACGCGGTCGCGGATTCCGGCGCGGTCCACTGCAGGCCCGCCCAGAACACCCCGGCCGGAGGCCGTCCCGTGGTGAACCTGTCCTCCGCTGTATCCGGCTGGAGGCAGACCTCCGCGACGGCCCGCCCGCGCTCGTCGCTGATCCACGAGTCGAAGCCGGTCACCAGCCCGCGTGCCGCACTCGGCCCGCTGACGGCCAGGGCGACGGCGCGCAGCAGGGTGGACTTGCCGGAGCCGTTGCGGCCGGCCAGCACCGTCCATCCGGCGTAGGAGCCGTCGGGCCGGGTCAGGTCGAGGTCCACCTCACGGGCGCCGCGGAAGCCGCGTACGTTCCGCACCCGCACGTTCTTGAGGTACATGCCGCGTCCTCCAGCCCTTCCTCCGTCGCACGTCCCGGTCGCGGGCCGCCGCGACGACTCTATCCGTGCCGCGCGTCGGCGAAGGGCTTCCGTCCTTCCCCCAGTGGTACGCCGCTACAGTCCGGTGGGGCCTTGACCGGCTCCGCAGGAGCGTCCCTGGATCAACCTCCCGAAGGGAGGACGGCCCGGCCCACCACGCAGCTGGGGATCTCGGTCAGCTGTCAGGTAGGGCTTCGGGGCCGTGGTCGACGTCGAGGAAGCGGTACTCGGTCGCCCGGGTGCGACTCATCGCGTCGAAGGTGCGGCGTTGCTCGACGACGAAGCGGACCTGGTCGCCGAGGGCCAGGCGCATGGCGAAGAGCTGCTCGGAGTCGTCGAACTTCACGTCCCAGGCTGGTGACTTCTTCGAGGTGCCGGTCTTGATCCGTACCACGCCGGAGCTGCGCAGTTCGGTGATCCGGCCGGACAGGTGCTGGACGTCGACGGCCGTGTGGGTCTCGCGAAGGCGGGCGACGTACGCCCGGCCGCGGGTTGTCAGGGTGGCGGTGCGGACGTCGCCGTCGGATGCGAGCCATTTCATGCTCATGCCGAGGTCGAATTTGTCGAGGGCTTTGACGACCACGTCGACCGGGTCGAGGATCTCGCTCCAGGCCCGGACGTCCTGCTCGTCCTCGAGTGCGCGCAGCAGGTTGACAAGTGCGCGCACGCCGGCGTCGGCCGGTGAGATGTCCAGCGGCAGTCCGTCGTCGTCCGGTTCGGGATCGGGGGCTGGTCGGGGCCGTACGTGCATGACGGTGCTGCCCCGGGACAGTCCCGTCAGCTCCAGGGGGACCTGGCGGTGGGCTGCCGCCGAGACGCTGTCCTGGAGCGGGCGCAGCAGGGCGTTGCCCCAGTCGAACTGGAGGGCCCCGGTGGCGGCGTGGTCGCCGGTGAGTCGGATCTGCAGTTCTTCCTCGACCTGGGCCCGGGGGTCGTAGCGCTGGAGGTAGTCGAGGTTGGCGCGGCGCAGGTCACTCTCGACGAGGTCGTCGTCCCGGTCTTCCGTGCCTTCCTCTTCCAGTCGGCGGGCGGTGCTCTCGCCGTGGAGTCGGCGCATCTGGTCTCGCCATTCGGCCGTCACAGGGTCACCTCCACGTAGCCTCGTACCGGAGCGGCGCTCTGCACGCTCGGTTCCCCCTCCCCGGGGCGGCGGCATCGCTGCCACCAGTCGTCCCAGCGGCCTCGGTCGCGGAAGTACTCCAGTTCCTCGGCTGCGAAGTCCTGGGGCTGGAACACATTGGCCACCGGCACGTACGGGATCCGCAGGGGAGCCACGCGGTACCGGTCCTGCATAGCCTTCCAGCTCTTGAAGGCGGTCGTCAGCCATTTCGAGCCGGGATTGCCTCGAATGGCCCGCTCGGCTTCGGGGTTCATGAGCAGTGTGGCGTCCACGTTGTGAGGGTCCAGCTTGGCGCTGACGAAGCTGCCTCCCAGCCAGACGCTGTGGATGAGTTCGCGGCCCTGGAGCAGCGGCGCGAACTGCTCCTCAAGGTGAATGAACTGGTAGAGGTACTCCTGGAAGCCCTGCCAGATCTGGGCTCGGCTGGTGGAGGCTTGGAAGCGCTCCGCGTGGACGAAGGCTTCTGCGGCCTGTGTGATGGTCAGCCGGTAGCGGCCGGGCGGCAGGTGCCCGTGGTCGTTGAAGTCTGGCAGCACAGGCCCCCCTTACCGGTCGTGGAGTGACCCTAGCCGCAGATCGGCCGGCGGTGACCATCTGGTCGGAAGATCGTGCGGAGATGTGATCTCACGGACCTGTGGCTTGTGGCCGTTCGCCGGGTCTGACTTTCGGGTGCTGTGGATGTCGGGGAGGGGGTCTTCCGTGCCGGTTCTCGGTTGTCAGGTGTGGCGGCCCGGCCCGGGATCGATGTCGAGGACCTGGTAGAGGTGCTGGCCGGCACCCCAGCGGGCGAGGCGTTCGCGGTCGACGAGGTGGAGGTGTTGCCGGGTGGCGAAGGCGGCAGCGGGTTCGGTGAAGCCGTTGAGCGCCACGACGACCGGGACCGCGGCGCCGTGAATGGGCCGGGCGGTGCCGTTGAACCTCTGGACGGCCTCCGACCTCAGCGGGGTCGCGTACCGCTTGCACTGCAGCACCACCCGTCGTCCCAGGCCGTCGACGGCGACGACGTCGGCACCGAGGTCCCCGGCGCCGCCGACCCGTACGGCGTCGATGAACCCGTCGCGTTCCAGCAGTTCGCGGCACATCTCCTCGAAGCGGGTCGGTGTGGCGGCCTCGAACGCCTCCAGAGTGTGGTCGAGAGAGCGCCGGGTATAGGACGCGGCGGGTTCAGCGGGCGTCGCCTGACGCACCGGTCGGTGGGCCCACTGCTCGATACGGCCGGTGACGGTCGCCGCGGCCCGGGTACGGGCGAGCTTGAATCGCGTGGCGATGCCCGCACGGACCAGGGCCCACAACGGTTGCAGGAATCGACGCACCGGCGGGCCGAGGGCGGTGCGCCGAAGTGCCGCACGCAGAGCGACGAGTACCGCGGCGGCACCGCCGAGCGCCGCGGTGGCGGCCAGTGGATGTCCCCACAGCCAGGCCGCGGTCTGCACGACGGCGCCGAGCGCGAAGAAGCCCATCAGGAACGCGAGACCGCTGTCACTGTCGTCGTCGGTACCCATGCCGTCCTGCCGCCGCGTGCGTCCTTCGCCGGGAGTCATACCTGTCACCCACCGTTTCCTTCCCGTCCGACGAGAGGGTAGGGCCCGACCGTACTCGCGGTTCACGTTTCTGATGAATCGCCTTGATTCGACGGCCGGTTGCGGCTTTGACGGGCTGACAGTGGCCGTGCGGCCGCCGACCGGCTCAGGGCGCGAGCGCCCTCTTCTGCGCCCCCGGCGTACGCCGCTGGTTTTCGCCAGATCCATCGACGATGCCCACCACGCCCTGCTACGGCCGGGCATTCGTCCAGCTGACAGGTGGTTCGCACGGTGAAGGCCGTAGCTGCGGCCGCCTCGGCGATCAAGGGCGCCACTGCGTCGTGCAGTTCGGCAGCCTGGGCCAATGCTGGCGGCTGGCCTCGCCAGGAAGCCGGCATCGGCACGAGATCCGTGTCCGATTCCCGCTGCGGCCCGTGATCGATTGTCGACGTTCCGTCAGTTCGTGTCGGAGGGCGCTGCTACATCAGAGGGCGGAACGGGCCGCGAGGGGCGGCCCGCCGACGGGAGGGGAGCTCATCCGATGCCGGTGCCCGAGGGATACCACGTCGTCCGCAGCCACATCCGCCGCAACCCGCGGCCGAGCGCGAAGAAGATGAGCGGCTGGACGATCGTCGGCGTCTGCGCGCTGGTGTGGCTGTGGAGCCATTTCATCGGCTTCGCCGACACCGACACGGCCACGCCGAACAGTCCGGCGCCGACGGCCACCTCCGCCCCGGTGGCGCCTTGATGGCTCGCGGGCGACGCCGGTGGCTGCGCCGACCCCGGGGAGCCACCGAGCATGTGGCGGCCGGTGTCACCGCCCTGGCGGCGGCCACGTTGCTCGCCCAGGCCGCGATCGCCGGTACCCGGGCCGCCGCCCGGTACTGGCCCGTCCTCGTCGTTCTTGCCGCCACCGCCCTCGTCGTCGCGGCGGTGTGGTGGGTGCGGCGCCGCTCCGCCGATCGGGCCCGCGCGGCGCGACGGGCCGGTCTGCGGCTGACCCTGAGCGGCATCGACGCGCTGGACGACCAGGAGTTCGAGTTCGCGTTGCGGGACCTGCTGGTCCGCGACGGCTGGACGGCGCGACAGGTCGGCCGGCAGGGCGACCAGGCCGCCGACGTGATCGGCCGGCATCCGGCGCTGGGCCGGATCGTGCTGCAGGCGAAGCACACCACGGTCGGCGCAAAGGTCGGCTCCCCGGTGATGTACCAGGTCAAGGGCACTGCCGGCCCTGCCCACGGTGCCGACATCGCCGTCGTGGTCACTAACGGCGCCTTCACCCGCGACGCCAAGGCATGGGGCGACAAGCACCAGGTGCACTGGGTCGACCGCGACCGGCTCCGGCTGTGGGCCGAGCACGGCGTGGCCCTCCACGAACTGCTGCACCTGCCGGCCCGAAGGCCCCGGCGACGAGTCCGCCGCCCCGCAGCCCGGCCGATCCGGCCCCGGCGCCCCGAGACGACACAGGAGAGGCCGCACAGTGCGCCATGACGGCACATTCGATCCGCTACTGAAGGCCATCGCCGGGGTGGTACTCGCCATCGCCGTCGCCAAGGTGGTCTGGCAGTGGCTGAGCACCACCTTCTGGCGCTGGCTCAGCGTGGACGTCTGGGGCTGGATCACCGATCACCCCTGGTGGTCGGCTCTGATCGCGGCCCCGCTCGCGCTGGTACCCGTCATGCTCGCGGCCCGCCTCCTCACCCCACGCGGGTACGTCCGCTACGTGGAGGACAACTTCGACGACGAGGCCCCGGCCATCCTGACGTACGGGATCCATCACCTGGACGCGATGGAGGCCACGGAGTTCGAGCGGGCGTGCGCCGCTCTGCTCGTCCGCGACGGCTTCACCCGGGTCCAGCACTCGGGCCGCGCCGGTGACCTCGGCGCGGACGTCATCGCCTGGGACCACCTCGGCCGCAAGGTGGTCATGCAGTGCAAGCACTACGGCAAACCGGTCGGCTCCCGGGACGTCCAGACCTTCAACGGCACCGCCCGGCCCGAACACCACGCCGACGTGCCCGTCATGATCGGACTCAACGGCTTCACCCGGGACGCCCGCAACTTCGCCGGCCGCCACAGCCTCGCCCTGGTCAACCGGCAGATCCTCCACGACTGGGCCCAGGGCACCCACCTCTACGACGCCATCGACAACGAAGCGGACCGCGCCGCCGCCTGAGCACCCACCGGGGACCTGGCGGCGAGGAAGGAAGAGCCCGCCGCGAACACCTACGCCGGGTACACGACTTACATGGAGAGGGGCTTGGTCGCCGCGTTCGGGCGTTGCCGGTCGCTGGATCTGCGGCCGAAGCAGATCGAGGACTGGATGGCCCCGCAGCGCAAGGCCGGCCGGGGCCGGGTCACGCTCTACCGGGTCGTCTCGACGCTGCGCAACGCGCTGAACCACGCGGTGCGGTCGTGGCGGCTGAAGTTCAACCCGGCCGAGCACTGCGTGCCGCCCAAGCCCCGCGCGGAGGAACGCACGTGCTGGACCCCGAAGGAGGCCGCGGCGTTCCTGCGGCACAACGCGGAGCAGTACGCCGACCAGCTGGCCGACCTGTTCGAGGTCCTGCTCGGCACCGGCATGCGCCGCGGTGAGGTCCTGGCCCTGCACTGGCCGGACGTCCACCTCATGGACCGCAAGCTGTTCGTCCGCTGGACCCTGTCCGCGATCGACAACGGCGACCTCCACTTCAACCAGCCCAAGACCGAGGCCAGCCGCGCCTGGATCAGCCTCTCCCCCAGGGTCATGGACGCCCTCCACCGCCAGGCCGCCCTCCAGATGGCCGCCCACCCCGAAGGCCGGCTGGAGGGCCTGGTCTTCGCCCACGCGGACGGATCACCCCTGCGGCCCCAGTGGGTCCTCGACCAGCTCCGCAAACGCACCACCGAGCTCGGCCTGCCCAGGATCGGCCTGCACGACCTGCGCCACACCGCGGCCAGCATCATGATCGCCGAAGGCATCCCCATCGCCATCGTCTCCAAGACCCTGCGCCACGCGACCCTGGCGACCACGATCAACCTCTACGGCCACCTTTTCAAGGACTCCGCCGACCAGGCCGTCAACGCCCTCGCCCGAGCCCTCGACCAAGCCCAGGCAGGCCAACTCCGCGCCGTCCCCCGCGGCGACGACGACATGCCGCTCGCCGCATAGCCGCCCGGTCGGTCGGTCACCCGACCTGTCGTGCCGGGCCGACAGTGCCCCGTCGGCCTTCCTCCCCGGTTGCCGCGGACGGCGGGCGGAGGCACCTTGCGCGCCCCAGCCTGCCGTCCGGCGCGGGGTTCAGCGCCGGAAGCCGCGGTGAGGGTCGCGGGCCTCGACGTTCCCGAACGGTTCGAACCAGGCCCGCGCGCGAAGGTCGCCCACGCCCAGCTGCCGGTTGGCGTCGCCGTCGGGGTCCTCAATGCCGTCGAAGCGGGCGCTGTAGAGCATGAGGACATCGGTGTCCTGGAAGAACATGTCCGTGCAGCCGCCGAAGTCGTAGTCGTCACGGTGGACCGGCAGCGTGCTGTGTGCGTCGGCCACAGTGTCGTCGGGGTTGTCTTCGAGCTCGTCGGCGCTGTCGCTGGCGTCGTCGATGGCGAGGTACAGGGCGAGCTCCTCGGCGGTGCACGTCGGCCGCGGCCAGCGGCCGCGCGCGACGTCGTCGGCGGCGCGGGCGAAGCGGCGCCGCCGCTGGAGGTCGGTGGCGAAGGTCAGCTTCGGCAGACGCGGGAACACACCCCAGGTGCCTTCGTGCTCATCCGGTACGAGGCGTCCGTCGCCGAGTCCCTCCGCATCCTCATAGGCCTCGTGAGCCAGGAGCGACAGGGCGGTGTGGAGGAGGTCGGCCGTGCGGGGGGTCAGCAGCCACTGGCAGCGATCGTCCTCGCACTCGGGGTCCTCGCAGTGCGGGTCCTCCACGGAGAAGAGCGCGGCGAAATCGGGGAGCTCGGAAGAAGATGAGAAACAGGGGATCTGCGGTGGCGTGGCACAGCGTGGTGGAAGTTCTGCCAGTGGGGTGGCGTCATGGGCGAGGGCGTACGCGATGATCGGCCGGTCAACATTGGTGGCGACGCCGCGCCCAGGCGCTGGGGCTGGGGCCCTCGCCTTTGCCGGGCGCTGGTGGTACCGGACGAATCCGTGCGGGCGTCGCCGTGGCAGTGCTCACCGTCGAGACTGGGGCTGATGCCTGGCCGGCCGGTCCTGTGGGCCTCAGCTGGTCGGCATCGTCTTCGATACGGTCAGCCCATGACACAGACCTTCGCCTCACCCGCCGATGCCGTTGAAGCCATCATCAGGGATGTCCTGCAAATCCGGGAAGAAGCACACCGGAAGGCTCACGACGCCAGCCGCTTCGGAGGCGGAGCCAACTTCCAGGACGTGGAGCATACGCTCAGCGCGATGCGCGAGGATACGATGCTGCGCTGCCTGGGCCACCTGCTGGGCGTCACGGACGAAGACTCCGTTGACACCTACGTCTTGAGCTGGGCAGCAGCACGCGGGCTGGAACTGGGTGAGACGTCGGTGCGTGTTCGGGAGTCGCCGAATGCCAGCAAGCTCTACGAACAGCGCGCACAGGCGCAACTACTCGACGTACTCCGCGAGACGGGCGAGACAGGCATGCTCAAGACCAAACTCCTGCCCCTTATCAAGGAGGCGGACAAGCGCTCGTGGATCGGCGGCAGCGGCTGGCTCGAGCAGTGGCTCGGTGACGGCACCGTGATCGCCCGCCAGCACGGTCGCAGCACCACCTATGTGCATTGTGACTTCGCTGCACCCAACGTCGCGGGCAGGACCGGCACAACACCATAAGTCAACCACCTGGTCACACTGCTCGACGTGGTCTTCGAGTTGCGATGCCCGGCGGCCGCCCCAGCGAGGGACGTCGCAATCTGGGCTCTACTGCCGGTGGGCGACCCGGTTGTGTTTACCGGTCGCCCCCTTCGGAGGGCGACCGCCAGGCATGAGCTATCCGGCCCGCCAGTTGCTCGGCCTCCACCGCGAGACGGGAGCGCTGGGCCTCGATATCAGAAAGCTAACACCCTGATGTTCGGCTCGGATTCGAGCAGAACACCAGGGTGTTAGCTTCTCATTTTTGACTAGTCGTCAAGGTATTGATTTTTCCAGGATACGCAGGTTGGGCGCTGCCCTCCGGACTCCAAGAACTCCCTTAGGGCCTTCCGGACCAAGTCGAGGGGAATCTCCGTCTGGTCTCGGAACTGAGTCCAGTGCCTGCAAAGGTAGTACTCGGGGGAGTTTCTGGATTCCGGCGGACCTGCGGAGACGAAATTTCCACTGGCGTCTATAAAGAGCAGAATCCCAACCTGCAGCCCTTTATCGACTCCCACCTGAAATTCGTGATCCGGGATTCCCGACTCAAACTCTTCTCGATCCAGATGGATGATCTGCGCCAGATTCTCGTTCGCCGGCCCCGCCAGGAGTGCGTCGATCAGGACATCGGCTTCCTCAAGAGAGTGGAGATGGTCTGGCCGACCAGCCCGACTTGCCCTATACCGAATTTCGGCACTTACCGCCACTTCCACCACGCCCCTTCACCCTATGGGCGCCGTAAACTAGACAGTCCCATGCGCCGTTCGAATTCGGAAAGTAAACAGTAAGACCCTGCCCTTGCCGAGAACTTCATCCGGCCTGGTGGGAGGCAGGGTACACAAGCGCCGACCTCGTCAGTCGAATAGGCGCTCTGGCAGAGCCGACGAGCTCCGCGACATGATGATCGACCGTGCTGCTACGACTGGCGTACCTGGGTGTGACGAACGCGTTCGCGTTGCTGCGGCTGCTGCCGATGAGCGACCGTGAGAAGGACGTGGAGATCCTGGCTCTGCGCCATCAGATCAGCGTTCTGGAGCGGCAGCTGAGCCGCCAGCGGGTCCGCTTCGTAGCAAGCGACCGGGCAGTCCTGGCCGCGCTGCTGCAGGGACTGCCGACGCAGGTGCTGCGTCGGATGCGGTTGCTGGTGCGGCCCGACACCGTACTGCGCTGGCACCGTGACCTGGTCGCCCGCCGTCACGCTGCCCGGTCCCGGCCGTCTCGGTGGACCGGTCACTCCTCCGACGGCCGACGGCATCATCCTGCGGGCGGCTTGCGTCGCCTGACTGCGGACTCGCGCAACGCCCTTCGAAGACGGTGCGGAATCACCGCGCTGCTGACACCAGGCGTCGCCCTCCCCGGACTGCCTCGAAAGACATGTCGGCTCCCTCCAAATTCGGAGGGAGCCGACGTGCTATCACAGCTGGGTGTTATGCGCCGAAGGTCTCAGGCTGCCACTCGATGCAGGTGGGACGCTGTCCGCCCGAAATGAGGAATTCCTTCACCGCCTGGCGGACGAGCGGTATCGGGATCTCCGAGTGGTCGGCGAACTGGGTCATGTTCCACACGAAGTGGTACGTGGGCTTGGTCCGGGTCTCCGGCGCTCCGACTGAAGTGAAGTTCCCCTTTTGGTCCATATACGACACGAGCCCCAGGCCGAGGCTCTTGTCCGCACCGACCAGGAGCTGGTGGTCGGGGAACCCCGACGGATGCGGTTCCCGGTCCTGTGAGTACACCTCGGCCAGGGTGCAGCAGTCGTCCTCCCCGTCCAGGAGGTCATCGACGAGCGCATCGATGCCCTCCGGGGTGGTGATGACGACCGGCGCCTTCCCGTGGCCCTTCCGGTACCTGGCTTCGACGCCCTTCGTCAGCATTCCTTCGTCCATGTTGCTTTGTTCCTTCCAAACGCCTTGCTCCGCCAGCCGTCGCGACAAACCGCGTCCGGCCAGTGCACCACCAGATCCTTGTCGCCGAGCAGGTAGTCGAGAATCGCATCGCAACCGAGGACCGCGTCGCCGCAGGGGCCTCCATGGTTGTTGATGGCGATCTCGGCCTTGCTCATCCCCTTCTCGTACATGAGGGCGACGAACTTCTGCTCCACGTCCGAGGCGCGGGCGGAGGTGGCATTGCCCAGGGGATATCCACCCGCCCTGATCTTATCGTTCACCCAGTTGAACAGCTCGCGGTCCTTGTCGGTATCCAGACCGCTGGCCAGGTTGTATCCAGCCCGGTCCCCGGCGTCACCGCGGGCGAATCCAGCGGTCCACTTTCCCTTCGTCCACTCCGGGAGCTTCTCCCTCATGGTCTGGATGAGGGGGTCGAAGCAAGCGTCGTTGTGGACGAGTACAGGCGTCTGGCCAGCCAGGACGTAGTAGGTGTGGAGGTCGCGGACCGTCAGGTTGTAGGCGCCCTGGGTCTCATTCCGGTGCTGGATCCCGGCCACCTTCGCGGTGGCACCGTTGGGGGTCCGCAGCTGGTCGCCGACATCGAGATCGCCGGCGTCGACCCACGCGTGCTGGTTCTCGGCCCAGAACGGATGATGGTCGGTCGCGGTGAGGTTCCCGTTCCCGCTCTCACCGGCGACGGTCAGGTCGGTGAAGTCGGTGTCGTTCGGCGTGTAGATGCGCCGCTCAACGGCCTTGGGAGCCGTTTCACCCGTGATCGGGTCTGTGGCGAGGACGGTGTCGCCGGCCTCGATCGATTCGATGGGCTTGCGGCTTCCATCGCCCATGAGGACTGGAGTGCCGGCGGGGAAGCTGTTGATCGGGCACGAGGCAGGGACCCGGGTGACGAGCTTCTTGATGAACTCTGCGGCCTTCTCGCCCCAGGACCCGAACTTCTTGGCCCACTTGGCGAATTTGGCGACCGCAGCGCCGTCACCGATGAAGGGGATCGCTCCGATACAGGACTGGAGAGCGTCAGCTGTCCGGCCTTCGACGGCGTAGTAGGCACAGTTGACGAGGTCGGCGATGTCGGCGAGGCCCGGGGCGATGACGCCGCCGGCGCCTCCGATGACGTCGAGGGTGAGGTGGACGCTCTCGGAGAAGAAGTGATAGAGGGCGTTGAGGTTGTCGCTATCCTCCTTCTGCTTCTTGATCTCCTGCTCAAGAGCCGAGACCTGGTCCTGCTTCTGCTTGGCGGCCGCCTCGTCTGCGGCCAGCTGGGTGGCGTCGTGCAGCTTGCGGAGTTCTTCCGCCTTCGCACGTGCCTCCTCGACCTGGGCGAGCTTGGCCTTCTCTTCGGCTACCTGCTTTGTTTCCCAGTCGGCGTGGGCGTTGTCGGCTGCAGTCTGAGCAGCGTCCGCGTCCTTGCCTGCGGCCACCGCAGACGCTCGTGCCTCCTGGGCGGCTTCCGTGGCGTTGGAGGCTGCCCACCTGGCCATTCCTGCAGACTGTGATGCTCGCTTGGCGGAGTAGCCGGCGGCTGCCGCGTCGTGTGTAGCAGATGTCTGCGCTGCCTTCGCGCTCTTCGCGGCCTCGGTGGCCTTGGCGGCGTCGGCCTGGGCGGCATCGGCAGCGGCCTGGGCCCTGGCAACATACTCAACCGCAGTGTTGGCCGATTGCTGGGCAGTATTGGCGTAGCCCTTGGCTTCTTCGGCAGCACCCCGGGCAAGGGCGGCGGCCTGCTGAGCCTCCGCGGCGTCCTTGTGGGCTATGGCGACAGTCGCAGTAGCCTCGGCGATCAGGCCCTTGACGTCCGCGACATGGACGGCGGTCAGCCGATCCTTGCGCTGTGCCGTGTACTGGCCCTCGGCGACGAAGGCACGGAGCCTGAGTACGGGTCCTTCAAGGGCTACCTGCGCGGCGGCCTTGAGCTCGAGCTCGGTGGACGTGGGATCTGCGAGGCGAGTGGCGGTGAGCCGGTCGTCGGCGGCCTGTGCGTCGGCCAGGCCCTTCTCGAGAAACTCCCGCAGGGCCTCAGGGGTGTTGACCCGCAGCGCGGCGTCGCCGGCACGCTGGACAGCGGGGCCAGCCTTGTCAATGATGCGCGTGATCGCCAGCCGGTTGGCAGGAGCGGCAGCCACGTACTGGCCGCTGGCCAGGAAGGTCCTGACCGTGACAGCGTCACCCTGGAGGGCGGTGTAGGCGGCGGCCCGGACCGCTTCATTCTCGGAGTCGGTGTAGATCTGCGTCGCCTGGACACGGTCGTCGTGTTCCTCGGCCGCCCGGCGTCCGGTCTTGAGGTAGGAGAGGACTGCGGTGTCAGGTCCGGTTAGGGCTGCTTCTGCTGCCTCTTGTCCCCATGAGCCCGCAATCTTCCGGGAGAGGATGGCAAGCTTGCGGCCGTCGGTGGCAACCTGTTCCGGCGTGACGCCGGGCTGGTTGGCCAGCTGGGCCAGTCGGTCAGCCTCGGTCTTGGCCTTCTGAACCTCCTGACTTGCCTTTTCGATCTCCGCCCGCTCGTCCGCCTCATCGGCGGCGGCCTTGCGCGCCGTCTCCACGGCAGCTGCCGTGCGGTTCGTCAGATCCTCGGCCTCGGTGAGACGGGCCAGGTTCTGGAACTCGTTGGCCTTGTCGACCGCGCTCTGCGCGTCTGCGGCAAAGTTGGAAGCGGCATTCGCGTGGTCGGTGGACTCCTGCGCGGCATTGGCGCTCTGGCCTGCGTGGTCGGCGGCGTCCCGGGCGGCCTGGGCCGCAGCAGCAGCGTGCTCGGCAGCCGACTTCAGGAAGACCTTGGCGTCTGCGGCCTTCGTGGCGGCCTGTTCGGCCAGGCTCTGGGAAGCCGCTGCGGCACGCCCGGCTTCGGCCGCCTGACGGCGCGTCGCCGCTGCGGCCTGCTTGGCCTTCGCCGACTGCCCACCAGCGCTGTCCGCGTAGGCACCAGCCTGCTCGGCGGATCCTGCTGCCGAATCGGCGTTGGCCTTGGCGCTCAGGGCGGCTCTCGACGCGTCCTTGCTCTCCGATGCGGCCTTGTTCGCATGGTCGAGCGTGGTCTGTGCGTCCACGGCAAGCTTGGCCGCCGCTTCAGCAGCCTCGGCCTCGACGCGAGCTTCATGTGCCTTGCTGGCATCGCCAGCTGCGGCTGCTGCTGCGTTTCGAGCACGCACAGCGGCCCGCTGGGCACCTGCGGCGGCAGCCGCCGCGTTCGCGGCCGCATAGGCCGCGGCGCGAGCGGAGGCATTGGCCGCGCGAGCTGCGGCCATGGCCGTCTGCGCCGCATCACCCGCACGTCCGGCCGCCGTGGCTGCGTCATTGGCAGCGGCGGTGGCCTTGGCCGTGTCATTGCCGGCCTGCTGGGTCTCGGACGCCGCACGCGCGGCATCCCGCTTGGCGTCCTCCGAGTTCTGGACCGCCTTGTCCTTGGCCTCGACCGCAGCGTTCTTCTCCTGGGTCGCCTGGGCGGTGGCGTCCTTCGCCTGCTGCGCCAACTGCGCGATGCTCGCGCGTTCCTGGTCACGGCTCTGCGCGATGTACTGGCCGACCGAGAGGAAGTCACGGACATCCTCGATCGTGCCGTTGAGCGCGGTACGTGCCGCAGCCTGGGTGTTCACACCACCGGCGCTGAGGATCTGGACGAGTTTGACCCGGTCGTCCGCCTCCTTGGCGGTGAACTGGGTTTCGGTCAGGAAACGCTGGAGATCGTCACCGTTGCCGCGAAGCGCCGTATCTCCTGCGGCCTGAAGACCTCGGCCCGTACCTGTGGCGGGGTCGATGATCCGGGTGATCCACAGACGTTGGTCCGCCTGCAGGGGTGTCTGCCAACCGTTCTGTAGGAAGGCGTGCAGGTCAGCGACCGTACCATCCATGGCCTTGCCGGCGGCCTCACGAACCTTCGGCCCACCGAGGCTGGAGATCTGCGTGGCAGAAAGCAGGTCATCGGCATGCTGAGCCCAGACCAGGTCGCTGTCCAGGAAGCGCTTCACGTCCTGATCAGAACTGGCCAGCGCGGCCTCGGCGAGCATATGAACGCGGGGCCCACCGCTGAGCCACGCCTCCAGAGCGCGCTCGCGGTCATTTAGCTGGACCTGCCCGTCGATCGGTTCGTCTGCGACGGCGTTCGGAAGACCGGCCCCGACCAGGCCGACTGTGAGAGCAAGCGGAAGCAGACTCAGGGAGATTCTGTCCAGCAGTGGCTGTCTTCTCCTCTCTCGTCGGCGTGAGCGGGCTATCGGATTGTGCACCAGGAACCTCCACTGTCGACGTCGGCCATGTCGGACCGCAGCGGAGCTTACCCGGGAATTATGCCCAAACAGAAAGAGTACGAAGTAGTCGAGTTGATGGACAGCCAGGTCAGCTCGCCCTTAGATGGCAGACATATATCGCCAAATTATCCCGTATCACCAATAAACACTCAGCACCGTCAAATCATGACATCCATGCAGGTCATCGCTGCTCACGAGTTGTCTTCTCGCCGCCCCATCTGGTTCGATGGCCGCGATTCCCATGCGATCAAGCAGGGGAAGGAAAGCCACATCCGGGCAATCAAACATTCCATTTTTTGACGCAACGTCAAGAACCTTTGGCTCGCACACCATTTGGCCGAGCCCCCCCGGTCTCCGAAGGGGGATGCCCGGCTGGTCATGAAAGATGAACGAGAAGGATTAGGCATGGCGAACAACATGTCCCGCTGGCTCGCTGCCGGCGTCATCTCCCTGGCCGCTACGCTCGGCGCCACCGCGCTCGCTTCTGCCGAGAGCACTCCCGCGGACAACTCCGCCGCGCCACCTGCGGTCGAGGACTTTAACCACCCTGGCCCCTCCCCTTACAGCAACGTCAAGCTGCTGCGCGGTGACGGCCACATCCTCCTGTCCGACTGCGCCGTCGACGACCAGATCAAGGTGCTGAGCATGGACCTGCCCGACGACAAGGGAAACCAGATCTGCTTCCGGGCCACCACCAACACCGGCTACCTGGCCATGGAGGTGCCGAACGTGATCCGAATCCGCACCGACAACTACGCGGTCAGCGCCAAGCTCACCACCGTGGACGGCTCCCAGACCATCAACGTCCCCAAGGGCCCGGGCGGCGCCAGCGTCGGAATCGGTAACGGCAGCGGCCAGCAGACCGCACTCCTCGAACTGCGCATCACCGGCTGACGGCCGGCCAGCACACTCCCCGCTCACCTTCCCGATGGAGCCCCAGGTGACCCACCCTCCCCACCGCGAGGCGAGGAAGACCAGCCGTAGCACCGTACGGTGGTGGCTGGCCGCCGCCGCGATGACCGCCGCGGCCCTAGCCGGCGCCTCCGCGATCGCTTCCGCCGACACCACCCCGCCACCCTCTGACGACTCCGCCGCACCGTCGGCCGTCGAGGACTTCTCCTACCCCAGCAGCGCCGACATCACCAAGGTGAAGCTGCTGCGCGGCGACGGCCACGTACTGCTCGGCGACTGTGCCAACCCCTCGCAGATCCAGATCTGGACCCGGGCCCCAGGCAATCCGGACAACAAGGTCTGCTTTACCGTCGCCGGCACGACCGGATTTCTCACCCTGCAGCTCCCCGATGCCTTCGCCATCCAGACCAGCGGCGGCCACTCGCTCCGGGCCGGTCTTACCGCCGGCGCCACCCCGCAGAGCATCGACGTCCCCAAGGACGGCTTCAAGGGGATCGGCGAAGGCATCAACGGCAGCCCGGCGAACATCGTCGAACTAACCGTCACCGGCTGACCACCACCGCTCACATCTAGGCGGGCGGCTTCAGTGCTTCCGACCGTCAACGGCATCAAGCTGCCCGTGACAACAATCAGCGACACCACGCGCGTGCTCGCGGTCGGCAACGCCGACGACATCTGGACCGCCGCCACAAGAGCCGACAGCAGCTGGCTCAGCTTCTATCCCGTCACCAGCAGCGCCATCCAGAGCACTGCCGCCGCCAGCGCTGACTGAGTCCGCCCGTACCCGTTCTCTGCAAGGCCGTCAGGCGAAGCCGACCGCCGCGCACTTCCCGAAGGACCATACCCATGTCCCACAAGAACCGCTCCCGCTCCTGGCGGACCGGCATAGTGGTCGCGGCCGCGACCGCCGGCGCTCTGACCACCTTCACCCCGGCCGGCGCCGTCCCCGGCGACGCCGCCGCCAACGGCTCCTACGCCTTCACCGCACGCCTGGTGATCGGTGACAACCTGCGTGCCTGCACCGGTGCGCTGGTCGACCGCAGCTGGGTGCTGACCGCCGCATCCTGCTTCGCCGACGACCCGGCGCAACCGCAGGCCCTGGCGGCCGGCGCGCCGAAGTGGAAGACCACCGCCACCATCGGCCGCACCGACCTCACCACCAACGGCGGCAAGACCGTCGAGGTCGCCGAGCTGGTGCCGCGCGCCGGCCGCGACCTGGTGATGGCCCGTCTCGCGACGCCCGTGGACGGCATCGCTCCGGTGGCGGTCGCCACCGCCGCGCCGGCCACCGGGCAGACGCTGCGCGTGCCCGCGTACGGGCGCACCAAGGACGAGTGGGCGCCGCTCAAGCTCCACACCGGCACGTTCAGCCTCGACAGCGTGAGTGCCGCGGGCATCGGAACCACCGGCACCGGTGGCTCGGCGGTCTGCAAGGGCGACACTGGCGCCCCGGTGATCCGCGAGACGGGCGGCATGGCCGAGCTGGTCGCCGTCGCCTCCCGCTCCTGGCAGGGCGGCTGCCTGGGCACCCCGGCCACCGAGACCCGCACCGGCGCCTACAACGCCCGGGTCGACGATGTCGCCGGCTGGGTGCAGCAGACCCGGGCGAAGGCCGTGGGCTGGAAGACCCAGGCCCTGGTGCGCAGCGACGCCAACCTCTACTTCGCGTCCCGTCTGTACGACGGTTCCTGGACGCCGTACGAGGATGTCCAGGCCGCGGCCGGCAACATCGGCGGCGTCCGTGCCGTCGCCACCGCCGGCATCAACACGTCCACGCACATCATCGCCCTGGGTGGTGACGGGCACCTGCACTACGCCATCCGCAACCTGGACGGCAGCTGGGCGCAGCGCTTCGTCGACCTCAACATCGCCCTCAACGACCTCGGCAACATCACCCAGGTCTCCATCTCCCCCATCGGCGACAACCTGCACGTGGCCATCGTCGCCGACGACTTCCTCTTCCACACCGTGCGCAACGGCGCGGGCCAGTGGGGCGCCTTCGGTGTGGTCACCGATGTCGCCGGCCCGCTGAAGGGCATCACGTCCATCTCCGCCGCCGGCGCCGCCGGCGGTGACCTGCACATCGCCGCCGTGTCGGGCGGGAAGATCTACCACACGCTGCGCAACGCCGCCGGGAACTGGGGCGCGTGGGGGTCGGTCGCCGACGCCGCCGGCGCCACCGCGCCCGTGACCGCCGTCGCCATCTCCCGCCAGAGTCTCGATCTCAACCTCGCCTTCATCGCCAGTGACGGTCAGTACCACACCCTGCGCTGGGCCAACGGCAGCTGGCAGCCCGTCGCCTCCCTCGGCGGCGTCATCGGGAACGTCACCGGCACCAGCATCAGCGCCGCCCCCGTCGACACCGACGCCCAGTTCGCCATCGCCACCACCGACAACAAGGTCCTGCTCACCGCCCGCCACAACGACGGCACCTGGGCCACCCCGGAAGCCCTCGACCTCACCACCATCCCCGGCAATCACACGGGAACCATGATCACCAGCAGTCTTTGATCACACACCGTCAAGTAAGGTTCCGGTGGGCAGGGCCTTGGCTCTACCCACCGGAACCCTGACTTCCCGCATCGGCGAGTGACTCTCGGCAAGTGGGCCGCCGACCACACCCGCGATGCAGATCACATGGAGAAGAAGGTCGGGAGGCACCTACCGGCTCATCGGGCAAGTACGACCTGAAGCTCGGTGTCCTCGCAGCCGGCAGCGATCCGGTGCAACGCGTCAGCTTCCCGTTGATCAATGCTCAAACCCCAGCGGGTCTTCACGACAACCCAGTCGCTGACATATGTGCACGCAAAGTCCCCTGCCGGGGGCATCCAGTCCGCAGGATCCTTGTCGGCTTTCGAGCGGTTCGTCTTGGCGGAGACGGCGAGCAGCGCCCGGGGGTCGCCAAGGTCGTTGCCGTATCGCTCACGTTCCTTCGGACTCCAGTTCGAGGCCCCGCTGTCCCAGGCTTCGGCGAGGGGTACGACGTGTTATCCGTGCCTGTGCCGTTCGGAAACTCATCGCTGCTGTTCGGAGCGGGTCTGGCGAGCCGTCACGGCCTCCTGGAACCCTGTCCAGGTGATCGTCTCACTGGTCTACAAGGTGGCGCGGAAGCTGCTCGCGCTTCCGGCAGTACTGCTGCGTCGGGACACGGCCAAGGACGCCGAACTCCTGGTGCTGCGGCATGAGAACGCGGTGCTGCGCAGGCAACTCACCGCACCAGTGCGGTACGAGCAGGCAGACCGGCTGTGGTTCGCGGCACTGTCGTCGCTGATCCCCCAGCGTCGGTGGGCGCAGGTGTTTCCGGTGACGCCCGGGACTCTGCTCGCGTGGCACCGAAGGCTGATCGCCCGGAAGTGGGACTACAGCAAGCAGCGGGGCAGGCCCGGTAGGCCGCCGACCGCGAACGCGGTGAAGGCGCTGGTGTTGCGGCTGGCCAACGAGAATCCGCGCTGGGGCAGCCGTCGGATCCAGGGCGAACTGGTCCGCCTCGGGCATCCGATCGGCGCGACGACGGTCTGGGAGATCCTGACGGCGGCGGGCATCGATCCGGCCCCGCGCCGCGGTGGGCCGACGTGGCGCGAGTTCCTGACCGCGCAAGCCGAGGGCCTCATCGCCTGCGACTTCGTGCACATCGACCTGGTCGACCTGCGCCGCGTGTACGCGCTGGTCTTCCTCGAGCACGGCACACGACGGTTGCACGTCACCGGAGTGACCGCCCACCCGACGGCTCCCTGGGCGGTGCAACAGGCGAGAAACCTCGCAGTCGAGCTGGACGTCCGGCTCGACTCACTGCGTTTCCTGATCCGCGACCGGGACGCGAAGTACACCGCGTCGTTCGATGCGGTCTTCGAGGCTGAGGACGTGGAGGTCATCAAGTCGCCGCCTCGTGCGCCGCGAGCGAACGCCCACTGCGAACGAGTCATCGGAACGCTGCGGCGCGAGGCCCTCGACCACCTGCTGATATGGAACGAGACCCACGCGCGGCAGATCCTCAACACCTACGCCCGGCACTACAACCGCCATCGCCCACACCAGGCTCGAGGACAGCTCCCTCCCCTCGCCCAGGAGCACCCGGTGCCAAGAGCCGGCCTGGCCGCTCACCGGCTCCTCCGCGCGCGCGTGCTCGGCGGCGTCATCAATGAGTACCGATACGCGGCCTGACCAGCAGCGATGAGTTTCCGAACGGCACAGGGTCGAGGCGATCTGGAGAACCCTTCGGTGGGCTCTGCACGCCTGCACCAGGCACCCTCGTGACACGGCAGGGCGGCGTCGCGCCAGACGTCACCTTCCCGACGAAACCTGGCCAACGGCACGATGCGCGGACCCGCAGCAGGCCCACTGCTGACGGTGCGCCAGAATTGGGCCTTAGCCAGACAACAAGGCCCAAACCATTCCAGGAGGCAGGCACACCGTGACCCGCTACAGCATCGACCCCGACCGGCGTGAGCTGATCGCCGCCTGGGGAACCGGCGAGGGCGACCTCGCCACCCGGGTGGCCTCCCTTCCCGCCGGGGCCGACACCTCCGACCTCCTGGGCCTGGCCCGCGCACTCAGCCACCTGTCCGAGGCCGCCTGGCGTACCTACACCCACCCCGCCAGCGCCGCCGGATCCTTGGAGCCCAACTCCGAGGGCTGGCGCCGTGAGCAGGAACGCGGACACTTCGGCGAGGTCGCGGACGCGGTCGCCAAGCCGAACCTGCCCAGCGGCGGCGCGATGCTCGTCTCCTACAGCCGCGTGCTCGAATCGGCCCACCAGGCCGGACGCGCCCTCCACGAACTCGGCGACCCGGCGCTGACGGAGGCCGTCCTCGCCGAGGTCGCCGCCGAGCTCGCCGCCGTCCAGAACGCCGAGCTCGGCGACCTGGCCGGCCGCGCCCAGCAGGCCGTCCTGCTCAGCCGCGAGGACGCCTCTCCCGTCCAGGTCGCCGCCGCGAACCGTCTCTTCGAGCAGGACCCCTTCGGGCCGGCCGAGCTGTTCTCCCAGGTCGACCCCACCGCGGCCGCCGTCGCCGCGGCCCACTGGCTCGCCGCCGCGGCCGAGGTCACCGCCGACGCCTCCGGACACGACCCCGAGCAGGTCGTCGAGGAAGCCGACAACATCGAAGCCCTCCCCCACGAGACCCCGACCATCGTCCTCGGCCTCATCGAGAGCGGCGCCACCCCCCGCGAAGCCGTCACCGGCCTCGTGCGCCACGCCATGCGCATCGCCGACGGCCTCCTGCCCGACCCCGACTCGCTGCGCGAACAGCTCGACGACCTGGAGGAGACCCTCGCCGACTACGGCGACGACGCACCCGACCTCGCCGACGTCGAACTGCGCCTGACCCCGCTCGACCCCAAGCGCCCCGCCCGCGACCTCCTCGAAGACCTCCACACCGGTATCCACGCCTGCTGGCTCCTGCACACCCAGTACGACGACCTCGACGACGAAGACGACGACACCAGCGCCGAGGACTGGACCGACGAACAGGCCGAACAGCACCAGCAGCGCAGCCGCGAGCGCTTCGCCCAGCTCGTCCGCGAAACCGCCACCCACCGCGAACCGCTCATCTGACCAGCCCGGCCCCGGCTAGGGGCTGACAGCCGACCTCCCGCGGATCTCCCTTTGCCACTGGTCAAGGGAGATCCGCAGATCAGCGGTAGTTTTTCTCGGCCGGTGGTCGCATGGTGATCGCCCGCGGGCGCAGACTGGAGGTGCGGACAACTCGCGCACGACCCTCCGAGGCGATCACCATGCGCTGCTCACCGAATCCCTCAGGCGACCAGAGTCGGGGGCGTGTCTACCGGCGGTGCGGCTGCCGCGACGACGACCACCGTCAGCTCGGCACCCGCTGCCCCCACCTCGCTGTCGACCCCCTTCACGGGACCTGGGCTTTCGCCGTCGACACGCCGCCCGTCGACGGCCGCCGCCACACCATCCGCCGCGCCGGCTTCCCCGACGAACTCGACGCCCGGATCGCACTGCGGCGTTTCAACGAGGGCCTGGCCCTGTGTGTCATCACCGACCCCAGGCAGCGCACCGGCGACTACCTGAGGGACTGGCTGGACGAGAAGGAGCTGCGCCTCAAGCCCACCACCATGGCCCGCTACCGCTCCTACGCCGAGCAGGACCTGATCCCCGCCATCGGCGCGATCCCCCTGGTCGACCTCACCCGTCGGCACCTGAGCGCGTTCGTCACCGCCCAACTACGTCGAGGCCGCGGCAAGGTCACCGTCTACCGGATCATGGCCACCCTCTCCAGCGCCCTGTCCAGCGCCGTCTACGACGGCCGACTGGCACGCAACCCCGCCAAGCCTCCACTCCTACCACGACCCGCCTCCGCCCCCAGACGCCTGTGGACCGAGGAACAGGCCGCCCGCTTCCTGCGCTTCACCCACGTCACCGACCCCCTCTACGCCGACCTCGCCGAACTCATGATCGGCACCGGCATCCGCAAAGGCGAAGCCCTCGCCCTGCACTGGAACGACGTCCACCTCCCCGACCGCGTCCTGTTCGTCCGCGCGACCCTCTCCGCCATCGACAACAACCGGCTCCTGCTCACCGCCCCGAAGACCAAGGCCAGCAGGATGTGGGTGGCCGTCTCCGACCGCGTCGCCTCAGCCCTCAACGACCGCGCCGACACTCCCTTCGGCAACATCACCGACGGCGGCGGGTACGTCTTCCACCGCCACGGACGCCCCCTCCACCCCAAGAACGTCCTCGACCACTTCCACCTGCTCTGCGACAAGGCCGGCGTCCCCCGCATCGCGCTGCACGACCTGCGCCATCTCATGACCAGCTTCGCCCTGGCCGCAGGCGTCCCCCTGCCCGTCATCTCCAAGACCCTGCGTCACCGCACCCTGTCGACCAGCGCCAACATCTACGCCGAGCTCACCAAACTCGCCGCCCGCGCGGCCGTCGACGCCGTCGCCTGGATCCTCGACAGCGCCGACCACGACGTCCTCGGACTCCCCACCTGCCGCGCCCAGCGCCCCTGGCGCCAGCGCCCGCGCCTCCACCGGCAACTGCCTGCCTACCAGCACACCCGCGCAGCGGAGCCGGCCACGCCCTGGCCGATGTGGCCCGGTGACCACCATGCGACCACCAGCTGACGGAACAACAGGAAGAGCCGGCACTCGGTTTCCCAAGTACCGGCTCTCACAACCGACTTCGCAGTCGGGACGACAGGATTTGAACCTGCGACCCCTTGACCCCCAGTCAAGTGCGCTACCAAGCTGCGCCACGTCCCGTGGTCTCGGCGCCTGCAGCGGGGCCTGGGGGGCTCTGCTGTGGGCTTCTCGACCTTGTCTCCGGTTGTCCCGGCGACGTGGAAAACAATACAGCACGTCGGGGGGTGCTCGCTGCCAGGTTTGGGGGGTGGGTGGGTCAGGGGGTGGGGTGGCGGGCGTCGTAGGTGAGGAAGGCGGGGCGGCGGGCGGCGAGGAGGAGGACGGCGGCGACGCAGGCGAGGCCGCCGGTGATCACGGAGGTGGCGGGGTTGGTGAGGGCGGCGACGGTGCCGGACTCGAAGTCGCCGAGGCGGGGGCCGCCGGCCACGACCACGATGAAGATGCCCTGGAGGCGGCCGCGCATCTCGTCCGGGGCCGCGACCTGCATCATCGTGTTGCGGAAGATCATGCTGACGGTGTCGGCGCAGCCGGCGACTGCGAGCAGCAGGAGGCCGAGCCAGAGGTTGTGGAGGGCACCGAAGGCCGCGATGGCCAACCCCCAGGCGGCGACGGCGGCGAGGATGGCGGCGCCCTGGCGGTGTACGCGGCCGACCCAGCCGGAGAAGAGCGCGCCGATCAGAGCGCCGACGGCCGGGGCGGAGACCAGCAGGCCGACGGTGCCGGCGTCGCCGCCGTAGAAGGTGACCGCGATGGCCGGGAAGAGGGCGCGCGGCATGCCGAAGACCATGGCGGCCAGGTCGGCGAGGAAGCTGGTTCGCAGGTTGGGCTGGTCGCGCAGGAAGCGGAGGCCGTCGAGGACGGAGGCGCGGCCCTTGCGCTCGCCGAGCGGCCGCATGGCGGGCAGGCGCCACATCGCGTAGAGGGTGCCGGTGAAGGCGACAGTGTCGATCAGATAGGCGGCCTGGGCGCCGTAGGTGCCGATGAGGACGCCGCCGAGCATCGGGCCGACGGTGAGGCCGAGGTTCATGCTGACGGTGTTCAGGGCGTTCGCCGCCGGGAGTTGGTGGCTGGGCACCAGGCGGGGGATCATCGCGGACCGGGCGGGCGAGCTGATCGCGAAGAACCCGGCCTGGGCGGCGACGGCGGCGTACAGGACGGCGACCAACCCGAGGCCGGCCAGTGCCTGCGCGGCCAGGGCGGCGGAGACGACGGCCAGACCGGCCGAGCCGATCAGGCCCAGCCTGCGCCGGTCGACGGTGTCGGCGATCGCGCCGCCGTAGAGGCCGAAGGCGACCAGCGGGACGAGGGAGAAGATGCCGACCAGGCCGGTCGCGAAGGCGGAGCCGGTCAGTTCGTAGACCTGGACGGAGACGGCGACGGCCGTCATCTGCTGGCCTATGGAGGAGATGGCCTGCCCGGCCCAGACCCGGCGGTAGTCGGGGTGGTCGCGCAGCGGGCTGAGGTCGGCGAACGCCCGCCGGTACCAGGGTGAGTCGGCCGCCGGTCCCGGCCCGGGTCCGTCCCCCGGCCCGGGATCGGGTTCTGACTCGGCGGCGGAGTGCGAGGGGGTGGAGGGGGCCGGGGACGCCGAGAGGGCCGAGCTGTGCGAGGTGGACGGGGCGGGCGACGAGGACCGGGACGACGACGGGGACGGCGTGGAATGTTGATTGTTCGACATAGTCCCCCATGCTCCGCTCCGCCCCCGGACGGTCTCCCACCGGGGCCCTTGCCAGGGCCCGCCCGAGCCGGAAGACGCCCGAGCCGGAAGACGCCCAAGCCGAACCGCGGCCCGGGCCCGCCCGAGCCGAACCGCAGCCGGCCTCGCCCGCCCCCGGGCCGTTACCGGCTCAGCACCTGCCTCTCCCCCGCCTCCACCGCGAAGTCCAGCCGGTTGCCCGGCGGCGGGAAGGGGCAGATGAAGTGGTCCGAGAAGGCGCACGGCGGCAGGTAGGCCCGGTTGAGGTCGAGGACGGTGCGGCCCTCGGCGTCGGGCGCCGGCAGGGTGATGAAGCGGAAGCGGTAGGTGTCGATGCCGCTGGTCGCGTCGGCGATCACGCCGCTGAGCCGCTCTCCCGACCCGCTGACGGTCAGGGTGCGGTGCTCGCCCGCCACGGTGAAGGCGATCTGCCCGGAGACGGCCAGCGGGCGTTCCCGGCCGTCGGCGTTCGGGACGACGACCGACCGCGCGTCGTCGTCCTCGAACGGGGTGAAGACGGCGGGTACGGCCCACTCTGGCGCGTACGGGTAGGCGGAGATGCCGGCGAACGCGACCCGGCGGGGTGCGGCCGGGTCGAAGACCCGCAGGGCCAGCTCGCCCTCGCGCTCGATCGGGACGAGCAGCAGGGCGCCCAGGGTGGCGGTGTCGGCGGCCGGGTCGCTGTCCGGGCGGAGCAGCACCTCGCCGTCCACGGGTGCGCCGGCGCCGTCGATCGTGATGCCGTCGGAGGCCGCGGCCCGGACCCGCACGCCCTCGGCTTCGGCCCACCAGCGCCCTGGCAGGCCGGGAATCTCGGCCGGCTCGGGCTCCAGCCAGTGGGTGCCGGTGAGTGCGAGCTGGCCGTGCTCCGCGCTCACCGACGCCGCCCGGCCGTCGCTCCAGTGCTTCCAGTCCTCCGCGGCTGTCGCCGTCATCGGTCCACCCTCCCGGTCGGTTCGCGGACGGCCCGCCGTTCGGGCCGCCCCTCTCGGTCATCCACAACACCGTCCGATCGGACGGATCATTCCTGCCGGCCCGGAACCGCCGAAACCGCAACACGGCGGCAACGCGCCGACACGCGGCACAACACGGGGCACGGAACCGGCCGCACACATCGCCTACCGGTCACCTACCCGTCGCGGCGCTTCAGCGGACGGAACAGTCCCTCCTGCATCACGGACACCACCAGCCGGCCGTGCCGGTCGAAGATCTGTCCCCGCGCGAGGCCGCGCGCGCCGTGCGCGATCGGGGACTCCTGCTGGTACAGCAGCCAGTCGTCCGTCCGGAACGGCTGGTGGAACCACATCGCGTGGTCGAGCGAGGCCATGTCGAAGTTCCGCTCGCCCCACAGCGGCTCGACCGGGGCGCGGACGGCGTCCAGCAGCGTCATGTCGCTGGCGTAGGTGAGGGCGCAGACGTGGATCAGCGGGTCGTCCGGCAGGCGGCCGTTGGTGCGCAGCCAGACGCCGCTGCGCGCCTCGACGCCTTCCAGCTCCTCCTCGGTCCAGCGCAGCCGGTCGACGTAGCGGATGTCGAAGGGCTGGCGGCGGCTGATGAACGGGGGCAGCTCGCCGAGCCGGGAGCCGACCTCGTCCAGGGCGCTGGGCAGGTCCTCGGGGGCGGCGACGGCCGGCATCGGGTACTGGTGGTCGATGCCGCCCTCCTCGGGTCTGTGGAAGTCGGCGGTGAGCGCGAAGATCGACCGGCCGCCCTGGATGCCCAGCACCCGGCGGGTGGTGAAGGAGCGGCCGTCGCGGATCCGGTCGACCTGGTAGACGATCGGCACGCCGGGGACTCCGGGGCGCAGGAAGTAGGCGTGCAGCGAGTGGACCGGGCGCGCGTCGTCCACTGTGCGCCCTGCCGCGACCAGTGCCTGCCCGGCGACCTGGCCGCCGAACGTCCGTTGCAGCGCCTCCTCGGGACTGCGCCCACGAAAGATGTTGAGTTCGATCTGCTCAAGGTCGAGCAGATCGACCAGGTCGTCGACGGGGGTACCCATGCGCACGCTTCCTCTCCGGACTCCGAATGCATTCTCCAGCTCACTCGAATTCTCCGGCGACCCGGGTCATTCCCGCGCAGCAGTCCGGAACCCCCGGTTCACTCGAACGAGTAGACGAGCGACGGCCGCGCCTTCCGGGGCTACTCCCCCAGGCCCGACTCCCGGACCGTGATGTTGAGCCGCCCGACCAGCCCCAGCGCCGGATCGGCCGTCCCCGGCAGCGTCCGCACCACCCCGTGGTACGCGAACCGCGCCGGACCGCCGAATACCAGCAGGTCCCCGCTGCGCAGTTCCAGGTCGGTCCACGGACGGGTCCTGGTCTCGGCGTTCCCGAGCCGGAAGACGCAGCCGTCGCCCAGCGAGAACGAGACCACCGGCGCGTCCGCCCGCTCGTCGCGGTCCTGGTGGAGCCCCATCTTCGCGCCTTGCGCGTAGTGGTTGACGATCGCGACGTCCGGCTCGTACGACGCCGCGCCCGCGATCTCCCCCAGGGCGGCCCCGTACGCCTCGACGACGGCCCTGCGGGCCAACTCCCCGAGCAGCGGCGGGAACGGCTTGACGGGCGCACCGTCCTCGGCGACCCGCCGGTACCCGTACGGGTACCAGTGCAGGCCGAGGCTCACCATCCGGACGGACATCATCCCGCCGGTGGGCATCCGCACGGCGTGCAGGCCGGCCGGCGGGCGGGCCCACTCCCGGCAGGCGGCGACCAGGCGTTGCTGAGCGCCGAGGTCCAGCCAGCCGGGAAGCAGGACGGCGCCGGGGGCCGGTTCGGAGCGCTCGCGCCCGTCCGGGCACCCACCCGGGTCGCCGAACAGCTCACCCTGGATCACCCCACCATCCTCCCGCACCGCGCCGGCCCACGAACGCCGACGGCCGCTCCCCCGGTCGGCGGGAAGAACCCGCGGGACGGAGAAGCGGCCGTGGAAGCCGTGCACATCGACACATCGGTACGTCAGCACATCCGTACATCCGTACATCCGTACATCCGTACGTCAGCACGTCAGCACGTCCCTGTGCCCTGATGCCCGTACGTCGGCACGTCGGTACATCAGTTCGTCAGCACCTCGACAGGTCGGCGCATCGCTGCCCGGTCGGGCACCGGCGCCGTGAAGCCCGGCAGTCGATGCCGGCTGCGCACGGGACCTCAACGCTCGGGGAGACCTCAGCGCTCGGGGAGACCTCAGATGCTGAGGGTCTGGCCCGGGAGGATCAGGTCCGGGTTGCCGCCGATGACCTTGGCGTTGTTCTGGTACAGGTCGTGCCAGTCCAGGCCCTGCGCGGCGGCGATGGAGCTCAGGGTGTCACCGGCCTTGACGGTGTAGTCGCCCTTGGCGGCCGGCTTGGCGTCGTTCGAGCGGTTCCAGGACTTGGCACCCTGGTCGGCCTTCGGCGCGGACTTCGGGGCGTCGGCCTTCGGGGCGGCAGCCTTCGGCGCGACGGCGTCGGTCTTCGGCGCGGCCTGGGCCTTGGGGGCAGCCTTCGGGGCCTCGGCCGGCTTGGCGGCGGCCTTCGGAGTCTGCGCCGGCTTGGCGGCGGTCGAGCCGGAGGTGGAGCCCGACGAGGTGTCGACGGCGGCCGGGGCGCCGCCCTTGGTCAGACCGGCCTTGACGGAGCAGACGGGCCAGGCGCCCGGGCCCTGCGAGGCGAGGACCTTCTCGGCGACGGCGATCTGCTGCGCCTTGGTGGCCTGGTTGGCCTGCGGGGCGTAGGCGGTGCCACCGAAGGCGGCCCAGGTGCTGGAGGTGAACTGCAGGCCGCCGTAGAAACCGTTGCCGGTGTTGATGGCCCAGTTGCCGCCGCTCTCGCACTGGGCGACGGCGTCCCAGGTGGAGACGGAGGCGGCGGAGGCCGAGGTGGCCGTGACGAGGCCGGCCACCGGCAGGGCCGCGACAGCGGCGCCCGCCACGACCGCCATCCGAACGCGGTTGCGCTTGGTGACGGTGGAGGTGGTGGCAACGGCGGTCTCGTTACGGAAGGTCATGGGGTTCCTCTCGACAGCCCCGGGCGGACATGCGGAACCAGGCCCCGGAAGGGGCCTCGTTCGCTTGCCGCGTCCGTCGGACGGCCGTGCACGTGTCGGACGTGCCGCTGCCGCCCCGGCCACCCAGCCGCTCGCCGACGACCTGTTCGAGCGATCGCGTCGGCGGGCACCTGCCGCACCCGGCGGACCGGGGGGCTGTGCGTCGGGGGTGAACCCGGGTGGCGCTCGTTGCGCCGACCAAGAAGCTACGAGCCGGTCGACAGGGAAGCCAAAACTTCAACGATCTGCCCAGCTCAGCCGGGGGTTACCGATGGTAACGACCATGCAATCGTGACCGAAATGTCCGCTTTGGCCATCGATTCCTAGATCAAACATCAGTGCGGCGTGACCCACCTCACTGTTTGATTCCGGCAGTCCAGGCACCGACATCGACAGATTGCGACCACGGGAACACGCCACGCGGTCGGATCAGACGCAATTCCCGTCAGCCTCGACGGGCACCCGTGACGCCTGACACAAGGGCCCGTTGGGCATGGCGACCTCCCTGTGTCCGCCCCGAACCCCCATCCGCACCCATCCGAGGAGACCCTGTGCCGCGCATGCTCGACGTCAGCGACGAGGTCCGGTCCGAGATCGGCGACGACGAGGCCGACCGGCTGCTAGGCGGTGACCGCGGCCCCGACGGCTACGAGTGCACCTCCTGCCGGACCCCCGGCGACACGCACGTGGAGCCCACCAGCACCGTGCTGTTCGTCGGCGAGGAGACCGCCGTCCTCGCCTTCGCACACGCCCGCTGCATCCCTTCCCAGGTGGTCCCGGTCTCCGAGGAGCAGCTGGCCGGCGCCGTCCGCAGCATCAGCCAGTCCCAGCCCGGCGGCCCGGACCTTGCCGTCCCCGCCGCCGCGCCGGGCGCCCCCGCACCAATCCCCGACTCCGCCCCGGCACCCGCCCCGGCCGCGGCCGCGCCCGGCGGACCCTCCCCGACCCAGCCGGCCGCGCCCGGCCAGGCCGCCGTCCTCGGCATCACCTGCGGGCTGGTGCTGCACGGCAAGGTCGGGCACGCCTCGCTGGTGGTCGAGCCGACCGGGCCGGTCGGCCGCCCCGGCAGCACCTCGGGCGAGGACGAGTTCCTCGACCTGCTCCACGACGCCGGTTTCCAGCCCGTCACCGACCTGGACGAGACCCCGGACCAGCTGCCCGGCTGGTCCGTCCTGGTCGCGATGGGCAAGCTGCACGCGGTCCTCCAGCCCGCCGCGGCCGGCGGCAGCACCGGGTGGTGGCAGGCGCACCAACCGCTCCAGGTCACCGACGCCTGGCGGATGGCCGCGAACCAGCTGTCCGAGGTGACGATGTACGCCGTGCCGGCCGGCATGGTCGGACGCCAGCCCCGCGAGGACCTGCTGCGTCAGGCACTGGAGCGGGCGGTGGCACTGGGCCAGGTGGTCGCCGCCTCCCTCCCGCTCGCCGGCACCTGATCCGTCCCGGCGCCCCGTCCCGCCCGGTCCCGCCCCGTACCCGCCGGAAGACGGCCTCCTCCCCGCGGCCGTCTTCCGGCGGGCGGGCGCGCGCCCAGCGCCCCAGCGCCCCGATACACCCGACACCCCGGCGTGTCCGCCCGTCCCGCACCACGGCCCTCCACCTCCACGCCGTCGGGCCCGGCGCACCGCCCGGCCGGTACCCCGGCGCCCCCGTACTCCGCCCGGCGCGCCCTCCCCCTCCACGCTCCGGCGTGTGGGCGCACCCACACCCCGGCGCCCCGCATCCCCCCGCCCCTCTCACTCGTTGGCTCCTACGTGTACAGCTACGACGTCTCCGCAGCCCCCGGCCGGTCCGCCACCGCCTCGCGCTCGATCCCGGGCATGCGCCCGTCGTACGACGCCGAGCACCCGCACTCCGCCACGCCGATCTACGACGAGCTGTACTCCGAGTACCGGCGCCTCTTCCGTGCCCTGCCCGGCGACCGCTCAGGGGAGGAGGACCTGAAGTTCACCGGCTTCGCGGTCCGCGACGGCTACCCGGTGCTCGGCGAGCAGCGCCCGTACGCGCCCCAGCAGCAGGCCTTCCACACCCTCGCGGGCCAGGCGCCGGGCCTCCCCCAGTTCATGCCGAGCTCCCAGCATCACGGGTCCGGGCCGACCGGCGGCCACCAGCACGGACATGCCGGTGCCCAGCAACACGGCCACAGCGGCACCCACAGCGGCACCCACACCGGCGCGCACGCCAACACCCACACCGGCAGTCACCACGGAAGTCACACCGGTGATCACAACGGCTCGCACACCGCCGGAAGCCACGTCGGCGCCCACGCCGCAAGCCTCACCGCCGGCCGTCACCACGGCCACCGCGGCAGCCCCCCCGAGCCCACCGCCACCACCCCCACACCCACACCCGCCGGAGACGGCCCGGGCCACGCCACCGCAGCCCCGGCCCAGGAGCAACCCGCCCTCCCCGCCGCCCAGTTCACCAACGGTCAGGGCTGGGTCGCGGCCGGCTATCTGGGCTCGTCCCCGCACCCCACCCCGATGCCGGTCCCCGCGCCCCAGCCCCCGGCACCGCCCGCGCCCTCCCCGGTGATGGGTACGGTCTCCGGCCTCGCCCCCACCCGGTCCACCGGCGGCCGCCACCGCCAGATGCTCTCGCTGCCCCCTGGTCCCACGGTCGACCACCGCTGACGCCCGCCGGGCCCCGAACGGACCCGAGCGGGGGCCCCAGGCCGAGCCCGGCTGCACCGGGCCGAACCGGACCGGCTCAGACCGGGACGGGCCAGGACGGGCCGGACCTGGCCGGACGCGCCCCCGCCCCGCGCGCCCGCGCCCGCGTCCGCGTCCGCGCCCGAAAGCGCCGGAGGGCCCCGCCACCACTGCGGCGAGGCCCTCCGGCCGTCGGTCGGCGGACCGACCACTCCTTCTACCTACTACTACTTCTTCTTGCGCTTCTCCCGGACCCGCACCGAGATCGAGATCGGCGTCCCCACGAACCCGAACTCCTCACGCAGGCGGCGCTCGATGAAGCGCCGGTAACCGGCCTCCAGGAAGCCCGAGGCGAACAGCACGAAGCGCGGCGGACGGATGCCGGCCTGGGTGCCGAACAGGATGCGCGGCTGCTTGCCGCCGCGGATCGGGTGCGGGTGGGCGGCGACCAGCTCGCCGAGGAAGGCGTTCAGGCGCGCGGTCGTGATGCGGGTCTCCCAGCCCTCCAGCGCGCTCTCGACCGCCGGGACGAGCTTCTCCATGTGCCGACCGGTCTTGGCCGAGACGTTGACCCGCGGGGCCCACTGCACCTGGACGAGGTCGCGCTCGATCTCGCGCTCCAGGTAGTAGCGGCGCTCCTCGTCCAGCTGGTCCCACTTGTTGTAGGCGATGACGACGGCGCGCCCGGCCTCGACGGCCATCGAGATGATCCGGGTGTCCTGCTCGGCGAGGGTCTCGCTGGCGTCGATCAGGACGACCGCGACCTCGGCCTTCTCCAGCGCGGAGGAGGTGCGCAGCGAGGCGTAGAAGTCGGCGCCGGCGGTCAGGTGGACCCGGCGGCGGATGCCGGCGGTGTCCACGAACTTCCAGGTCTTGCCGCCGAGCTCGATCATCTCGTCGACCGGGTCTCGGGTGGTGCCGGCCAGCTCGTTGACGACGACGCGCTCCTCGCCGGCGACCTTGTTCAGCAGGCTGGACTTGCCGACGTTGGGCCGGCCGATCAGCGCGATGCGGCGCGGGCCGCCGGGGGCGGCGTCGCCGAAGGTCTGCGGCGGGGCCTCGGGCAGCGCGTCCATGACGGCGTCCAGCAGATCGCCGGAGCCGCGGCCGTGCAGGGCCGAGACCGGGAACGGCTCGCCCAGGCCGAGCGACCAGAGGTAGGCGGCCTCGGCCTCGGTGGAGGGGCCGTCGACCTTGTTGGCGCACAGGACGGTCGGCTTGCCCGCCCGGCGGATGAGCTTGATCAGGGCCTCGTCGGTGTCGGTGGCACCGACGGTGGCGTCCACCACGAACAGCACCGCGTCGGCCTGCTCGATGCCCAGCTCGGCCTGGGCGGCCACCATGGCGTCGATGCCGAGGACGTCGATCTCCCAGCCGCCGGTGTCGACCACCTTGAAGCGGCGGCCGTTCCAGCTGGCCTCGTAGGTGACCCGGTCGCGGGTGACGCCCGGCTTGTCCTCGACGACGGCCTCGCGGCGGCCGATGATGCGGTTCACCAGGGTCGACTTGCCGACATTCGGGCGGCCGACGACGGCCAGCACGGGCAGTCGAACGTGCTCGGCACCGTCCACGGCGTCGAAGCCGTCGAGGTCGAAGCCCTCTTCGGCGGCGAGTGCCATGAACTCGGCGTAGTCGGCGGCGTCCAGCTCACCGTGGCCGGTGGCGGCGTGCTCTGCGGTCATGTTCGTCTGTTCCGTTTCCCGGCCCGGCCCTTCCCAGGGGCGTGCCGTGCGTACCTGCCCCGCTCGGGGCAGCGCGATGGTTGTCTCCGCGGCACCTCGACGGCCCGCGGTTCACTTCGGTCGTTGGTCGGCCCGAGTGTGCTCGGACCGGTCCTGATCGGACCGGCGGCCGCCGGTCAGACCGCGGACAGCCCGGCCCGCTCCTCCACCAGCCCGGCGATCCGGTCGATCACCTGTTCCAGGGTGAGGTCGCTGGTGTCGACCAGGACCGCGTCCGCGGCCTGGGCCAGCGGGGCCGTCTTCCGGGAGGAGTCGGCGGCATCGCGGCGGGCGAGGTCGGCGGCCATCGCGGTGATGGTCGCCTCCTCCACCCCCTTGGCGCGCAGCTCGGCCGCCCGGCGCGCGGCCCGGGCCTGCTCGGAGGCGGTCAGGAAGACCTTGACGGTGGCGTCCGGGAACACCACGGTGCCCATGTCCCGGCCTTCGGCGACGATGCCGCGCTCGGCGACCTCGGCGCAGCCGCGCTGCAGTTCCACCAGCCGGAACCGTACGGCGGGGACCGCGGACACGGCGCTGACCTTGGCGGTCACCTCGGGGCCGCGGATCGGGCCCGACACGTCCTGGCCGTCCACCGTGATGGTGGGGCCGTCGGCGTCGGTGCCCGAGACGATCACCGGCTTGCCGCACGCGACGGCCACCGCCTCCGGGTCGTCGATGTCGACCTCGTTGGCCAGCATCCACCAGGTCATCGCCCGGTACATGGCGCCGGTGTCCAGGAAGCTCAGGCCCAGCCGGGCGGCGACCGCCCGAGAGACGGTCGACTTGCCGGAGCCGGAGGGTCCGTCGATGGCGACGACGACCGGGGCGTGCGCTCGGTCGGCAGTGTCCACGGGGCGAACCTCTCTCGAAGCATGGGAGCCGGAGCCTGGGCAGGCGGACGGCCGGGGATTGTCTCCCTCAAGGTTAATGGACCGCCGCCGTGACACTCTCCGCCACTGTCCGGCCCGACCGGTCGAGACGGACCCGGCGGACCTGGCGGACCTGGCGGCGTGAACCGGGTCGGCGTGAACCGGTCGACCTCGGCCGGTCGACACGGATTGGTCGGTAAAGACTAGTCGATACCGGCCGGTCGACTCGGACCGGTCGAACTCCCAGCATGCCGGTACGCCAGTACGCCGGTACCCCGTGTACTGGTACACGGGGTGCACCAGGTACACCGGGCACAGGCCGGGCCGCCCGCCGGGGAACGTCAGTCCCGGACGCTCCAGCCGCTCGCCCGCAGCGCCTTGGTCAGCCGCTTCACCGCCGTCGGCGCGACCGACAGCTGGACGAAGCCGACCTGCTGCCCGGTCGAGTGCTCGATGACGACGTCCTCGATGTTGACCCCGGCGTCGCCGACCTCCCCGAACAGCCGGCCCAGCTCGCCCGGCTGGTCGCCCAGCACGACCGCCACGGTCTCGTACCGGGTGGGCGGCGCCCCGTGCTTGCCGGGGATCCGGGCCTGACCGGTGTTGCCGCGCCGCATGACGGCCTCGATCCCGGCCGCACCGGCCTGGCGCTCGTCCTCCTCGACGGCTTCCATGGCGCGCAGCGCGGTGACCGTCTCGGCGAGGTCGCGGGCGACCCCCTCCAGGACGTCGGCGACCGCGCCCGCGTTGGCGGAGAGGATGTCGACCCACATGCCGGGGTTGGAGGCGGCGATCCTGGTGACGTCGCGCACGCCCTGACCGGACAGCCTTATGGCGGTCTCGTCGGCGTTCTCCAGCCGGGCCGCGACCAGCGAGGAGACCAGCTGCGGGGCGTGCGAGACCAGGGCGACCGCCCGGTCGTGCTCGGCGGCGTCCATCACGATCGGCACCGCGCCGCAGAGCGCGACCAGCTCCAGCGCGGCGTTGAGCGTCTCGGTGTCGGTGTCCGCGGTCGGGGTGAGCACCCAGGGGCGGCCCTCGAAGATGTCGGCGCGGGCGGCCAGCGGGCCGGACCTCTCACGGCCGGCCATCGGGTGACTACCGATGTAGTGAACGGTGTCGCAGCCGAGCTCGGCGATCTCGCCGCTCGGGCCGGCCTTCACGCTGGCGACGTCGGTGTACCAGTGCGCCAGGTTGCGGCGCTGGCAGTCGGCGAGCACCTTGCCGACCAGCGCGGGCGGGACGGCGATGATCGCCAGGTCCACCGGGCCGTCGACCGGGTCGGTGATGCCCGCGCCGAGCGACTCGGCGGTACGGGCCGCGTCCGGGTCGGCGTCCTCCAGATGGACGGTCAGCCCGCGAGCGGTCAGCGCGAGCGCGGCGGAGGTGCCGATCAGTCCGGTGCCGACGACGACGGCAGTGCGCATGGCGGGTCGCTCTCCTCATCACGAATCTCGACAGGTGCCGGGACCGTTCGGGAGCACCCGCGCCCCATCCTCCCTCATCGACCCCGCCGAAGTCCCCACCCACTGCCCGGCAACCCGAACGGCAGCCCCGGCAGCTTCCGGCACCGGCAACCGCCACGGACCCGCGCCCGTCCCACACAGTGCGCACGTCGGACCCGGAAATCCTGCGCCGCCCGCCCCGAAGCGGGGCAGACTGGCCGCCCGGAGGAAGGCACCGGCTGCACGGAACCTGGGCAACGCAGAAGAAACGGACCGGCAGCGGAACACCGCACGACGAGCACCGCACCGCCGACGCCACACGGCGGGGGAACACCTCGGGGAACACGCGAACGAAGGGGTTGCGCATGGACGATCAGCACAACGGCCGGAGCGGGCAGTCGAAACCGCCGGCCGTACCGGCCCACCCGTCGGTCCTGGACTCCGTCGTGGTGTACGCCGAAGGCGCGGTGTGCCGCCGACGGGCCACCGTCCCGGTCCCGCCCGGGGGACGGCTGCGGCTGACCGGTCTGCCCGCCGCCCTGGACGGCCGCTCGCTGCGCGCCCGGGTGCTCTCCGGACCGGCTGGCACCGCCGTCACCGAGGCCCGGCTCGAACTGCTCGCCGAACTCCGCGAGCCGGATGAACTCCCGGACCTGAAGCGGGCGCTGGACGAGGCCACCGAGCGCCGCAGCGCACTCGCCGAGCGCCACCGGCTGATCCTGGCCTCGATCGCCGAGACCGCCGCGCTGCGCGCCGTCCCGCCGCAGCGCCGACGCGACGAGCCGCTGCGCCGCACGCCCGCCGACGCGTGGCTGGAGCTCGCCGACTTCGTCGACGAGCGGCTGGCCCGGCTCCAGGAGCGCGCCGAGCAGCTCACCCGGGAGCTGGAACTCGCCGATCACGAGCTCGACTTGGCCGCCGACCGGCTGGAACGGGCGTCCACCGCCGACCGGGTCGAGCCGATCGGCACCAGCACCACCGTCCTGCTCACTCTCACCACTCCCGGCACCGCCCCGGGCGCCACCGCGGGCACCACCGAGGGCACCACTCCCGGCACCACCGAGGGCACCGCCCCCGGCGGTGACCACCTCGACCTTGAACTGGAACTGGAGTACGGCGTCCCCGCCGCCCGCTGGGTGCCCGCCTACCGGTTGTCCTACCGGACCGGCTCCGACACCGCCCACCTGGTCCTGCGCGCCGCCGTCGCCCAGCGCACCGGCGAGGACTGGACGGGCGTGCGCCTCGCCCTGTCCACCGCCGACCTCGACCGCCGCACCGACCTGCCCCGGCTCGCCTCGCTGCGGATCGGACGCAGCCAGCCCGCCCCGCCACCCTCCGGCTGGCGCGAGCCCCCGGCCGGCCTGACCGACCTCTTCACCGGCTACGACGCGGCCGACGCCGACCGCCCCGCCCCGCACCACCGCCCCCACCTCACCGCATCCCGCCCGATCGGCGCCCCCGCCCCGACGCCCGTCCCCACCGTCCCCGCCGCCCCCGCCGCCCGCTCCGCCCGTCTCGGCGGCGCACGTCCGGGCGGCCCCCGGGCCGAGGCCTTCGGGGCCGACGAGCAGATCGCCCCCGCGGCCGGCCCGTACGGCGGCGGCCTGCTGAGCGCCGACGAGCCGATGCCCCCGCCCCCGGGCGGCCCCGGTGGCTTCGCCGGCTACGGCGCCCCGCCGCCGCTCCTGTCCCCGGCCCCGGTCGCGGCCTACGCACCGCTGCCGCAGGCTCCGGGCGGCCTCCCGCCCGGAGAGGCCCGCCGCCGCGTCGGCCACGCCGCCCCACCGCCGCCTCCGCCCGGCCTCGCCCCGGACGCCACTCTGCTCGACTACCCCGACCTCGTCCTGGCCGGCCCCGTGGAGCCCCCCGCCCGGCGCGGCACCCTGCACGCCCGCCCCGAACGGATCGAGCGCGAGGAGCAGTCCTGGCCCCTGCCCGGCGGCAGCGGTACCACGCAGCTGCGCACCCTCGCCCTGCCCCGGCACGCCGTCCCGCCCCGCGATTCGGCCGGCTCCTTCGACCGCCGCTTCGACGCCGCCGCCCCCGCCGACATCCCGTCCGACGGCACCTGGCACACCGTCACCGTCGGCGAGATCCCCCTCGCCGTCCGACCCGAGTACGTCACCGTCCCCGCCGTCGAGGAGAAGGTGTACGCGACCCTGGTACTCGCCAACCGCACCGACCAGGCCGTCCTGGCCGGCCCGGCCGAGGTCACCGTGGACGACGAGTTCCTGCTCACCGCCGCCCTGCCCACCCTGGCGCCCGGCGGCACCCGGCGGCTGGGCATCGGCGTCGCCGAGAGCATCGAGGTGGCGCGCCGCACCGAGCTGCACGAGTCCACCACCGGCATGCTGAAGGGCAACAGCACCGTCCTCGACCACCGGGTGCACGTCCGGCTGGCCAACCGGCTCGCACGCGCCGTCACGGTGGAGGTCCGCGAGCGGGTGCCGGTCACCTCCGACGGCGAGATCCGGATCGAGGAGCGGGCCGACTGGCACGCCCCGACCGTCTCCGCACCGGACTGCCCGCCCAGCACCCGGCTCTGGCGCGTCGACCTGCCGCCGGGCGGGCGCACCGAGCTGGACGGCGGCTACCTGATCAAGATCCCGGCCGGAAAGGCCATCGTCGGCGGAAACCGGAGGAACTGAGCGATGACCGTCGAGACCCTTCCCCTCCCCGTCACCGCCGTGACCTGCCTGGAGGACCGCAGCCAGGTCGCGCGCACCACGACGGTCGGGCTCGCCGCGGGCGTGCAGCGGCTGCGCCTCGGCCCGCTCACCGCCCTCGCCGTCGACCGCACCCTGCGCGCCGAATCCGCCACCGACGGCGTCCGGGTGCTGGACGCCCGGCTGGTGCGCGACTGGACCCCGCGCGCCCCGCTGCCGCCCGGCCCGGAGGACTCCGAACTGCGCCACCGGCTGCACCGGCTGGACGCCGAGACGCGCCTGGCCGACCAGACCCGGGCCCGGTTGGAGGCCCGACTGGCACTGCTCGCCCAGCTCTCCGCCGACCTGCTGCGCGAGATCGGCGAAGGCGCGGGCCTCGGCGAGCTCGAACCCAACCGCTGGGCCCGGGAACTCGGCCGGGTGGACACCGAACGCGAGCGCTACGGCGAGGACCTGCGCGCCACCCACTCCCGGCTGCGCCGCCTGGAGCAGGAACGCTCACAGGCCCTGACCGCACTGGACCAGGCGGAGGAGGACCCGGCCGAGCTGACCGCCCACCTGGAGCTCACCGTCGAGGCGGCGCAGCCCGGCCCCGCCGAGCTGACCGTCTCCCACCTGGTGCCCTGTGCGCTGTGGCGGCCCTCCTACCGGGCGACCCTGGACGGCGCCGACCTGCGCCTGGAGTCGGAGGCGGTGGTCTGGCAGCGCACCGGCGAGGACTGGACGAACGCCCGGCTCACCTTCTCCACCGCCCGCTCCGCCCTCGCCACCGCCCCGCCCGCGGTCGCCGAGGACGTCCTGGTGCTGCGCGAGCGCACCGACGAGGAGCGCCGCACGGTCGAGGTCGAGCTGCGCGAGGAGGCGGTCGCCACCCTGGGCGCGGACTCCCGGGTTCCGGGCGTGGACGACGGCGGCGAGGTCCGGGTGCTGCCCGCCCCCGCTCCCGCGACCGTGCCCTCCGACGGCCGCGCCCACCGGGTACCGCTGGGTGCCTTCACCGGGCCGGCGAGCAGCGAGTACGCCTGCGCCCCGGAACTGTCCCCGCTGGTCACCCAGGTGGTCCGGTTCCGCAACACGGCCGGGCACCCGCTGCTGTCCGGCCCGGTCGAGCTGGTCCGCGGCAGCGGCTTCACCGGCCGCGGCGAGCTCCGCTTCACCGCCGCCGGAGCCGAGGCCGAACTGTCCTTCGGCAGCTCGGACGGCTACCGGGTGGTCCGGGAGGCCGAGGAGCGCCAAGCCACCGCCGGCCTCACCGGCCGCCAGACCACCACCCGGACGGTCCGGCTGCACCTGTCCCGCTTCTCCGGCCCGGAGGAGCGCGACGAGCGGATCGTCACGGTGCGCGAGCGGGTCCCGGTCAGCGAGGTGTCGGCGGTCGAGGTACGGCTGCGCAAGGAGGAGTGCGCCCCGGCGCCGGATTCCTTCGACACCGAGGGCATCGTCCGGTGGGACGTCCTACTCGCCCCTGGCGCCCGGCGCACCCTCACCCTGGTGTACGAGGTGTCCGCGTCCGCCAAGGTGGCCGGACTCTGACCGCTGCGGTCGGCACGGCGGACACCGCCGTGCCGATGACGGCCGCTCAGGACCAAACCGGAGACAACAGGTAGAAAAGGAAGCATGATCCTCCACCTTGCTCCCCTGGACGACTGGCTGGCCGACCCCGGCCGCCCGTACACCACCGCGTCGCTGCTCACCGACGGGTTCATCCACTGCTCGGCGGACGAGCAGACGGCGCTCGCGGTGGCCAACGCCTTCTTCGCCGACACCCCCGAACCGCTGATGGTGCTGCTGATCGAGGAATCGCTGGTGGAGCCGATGGTGAAGTGGGAGGCCCCGAACGGCGCCCCGCCACCAGGGGCCACCCCCGGTGTGCTGTTCCCGCACATCTACGGGCGGCTGAACCGCACCGCCGTGGTCGGCCTGGAGAAGGTCGAGCGCGGCCCGGACGGCCGCTGGGCCGCGCTCAGCCCCTGGAGCTGACGGGGCACGACCGGGGAAAGTTATGACAATTCCCGGGGTTCACGCGAGTCCCGGGGTTCACGCGAGTCCCGGGGTTCACGCCGCTCCAGGGGTTCACGCGAGTCCCGGGGTTCACGCGGTTCCGAGGAGCCGGCAGCTCCCACCCTCCCCGCCGTTCCCGCGGAACACAAGGAACTCATGAAACACGCGGAACACGCGGAACACGCGAAATGTCATAACAATGCGAATGGCCACGACTCCACGGAGCATCGCGCCGTCACGACACCAAGAATTGTCACAACATTCCCTACAGCCACCCCCGCTCCCTGGCCGCCATCCCGGCCTGGAAGCGGGTGGTGGCGCCCAGCGAGCGCATCAGGCTCTGGAGGCGGCGCTGGGTGGTCCGGGCGCTCCAGCCGAGCGAACGGGCAATCGACTCGTCGGTGAGCCCGGCCGCCAGCAGGCCCAGCAGCTTGCGGTGGTCGGCCTCCGGTCCCGACGCGCCGTCCTCCGATCCGGCGTCCGCCTGCAACCGCACGGCCCGCTCCCACTCCGCCTCGAAGAGCGTGTCCAGCGCCTGGAGCAGCGCCGAGGGGTGGATCACGTACGCGGCGTCCAGCACGCTGTCGCCGACGCTGATCGGGATGATGGCCATCCGGTCGTCCGAGATGATCATCTTCATCGGCAGTGCCGGCCGGACCCGCGCCTCCTCGCCGTCCTCGACCCCGGCCAGGATGTTCTTCTCCAGCCGCCCCGGCCAGGCCACCGCCTCCCGGTCGTAGATCGTCCGGAACTTCACGCCCTCGCGCAGCCGCCGCCGCTGCAGGGGCATCGGCGCCACCGGGTCCTGGATGTACGGCGGACGGTCGAAGCCGCGCACCTGGTACTGGCTGGTCTCGGTGATGTGCTCCAGCCGCTGGGCGATCGCCTCGCCGCCCGTCAGCACCTCCACCGAGTGCGCCGGGTCGGTGTACCGCGAGGCCTCCCGGAAGGCGTCCATCAGCCGGTGCATCTCGGCCCGCGCGTAGCGGAGCTCCGACTCCCGGTGCCCGATCAGCGTGCCGATCGCGACGTCCGGCGGGACCGGCAGGTAGCGGTGCCGGTCCACCGGCGCCCGGGTGGCCATGCCCTGCTGCGCCAACCGGTCCAGTGCGCGCACGCTCTGCTGGAACGTCAGCCCGCAGCTCTCCGCCAGCTCCTCCGCCGTGGACTGCGGGTTGGCCACCAGTGCCGCGTAGACCTGCCCGTCCGGCTCCGCCAGTCCCAGCGCGCCGAGGGCCTGTCCGCCGGCCCGTCCCAGTGCTGCATCGGACACGACGCCCTCTCCCCCTGCTCGCCCGTTCCCGTTGGCTCGTTCCCGCCCCGACCCGCGCGCCCCGTGCTGGCGCAGTCCCGCCACGCGGCGGCGTGGTGCGCCGGTGGCCATCCTCGGCCACGGATCATGACGCTGACAAGGCCGTGACCAGCGGTTGCGTCCCGGCTCACACCACTCGTCCGGAACGTGGACGTCCGCAGCGCCCGCCCGCACACCCCCCACACGTGGACACCCGCGCACGGACACCCGCGCGCCCCGGCCCGGCGTCCCCCGGGAACGCCGGAGCCCCCGGCCGCAGCAGGTGCGGCCGGGGGCTCCGGCAGAGCGGACGGGGACGGGCCTACAGGCCGACCTCGCGCATCAGCTGGCCGACCTCCGGGTTGGTCAGACGGCGCAGCCAGCCCGACTTCTGGTCGCCCAGGGCGATCGGGCCGAAGTGGGTGCGCACCAGCTTCTCGACCGGGAAACCGGCCTCGGCCAGCAACCGGCGGACGATGTGCTTGCGGCCCTCGTGCAGGGTCACCTCGACCAGGTAGTTCTTGCCGACGTTGGAGATCACCTTGAAGCTGTCGGCGCGCGCGTAGCCGTCCTCCAGCTCCACGCCCTGGGCCAGCTGCTTGCCCAGGTCGCGCGGGATCGGGCCCTGGATCGCGGCCAGGTAGGTCTTGGTCACGCCGTAGCGCGGGTGGGTGAGACGGTGGGCCAGCTCGCCGTGGTTGGTGAGCAGGATGATGCCCTCGGTCTCGGTGTCCAGGCGGCCGACGTGGAACAGCCGGGTCTCCCGGTTGGTCACGTAGTCGCCCAGGCACTGGCGGCCGTCCGGGTCCTCCATGGTGGAGACAACGCCGGCCGGCTTGTTCAGCGCGAAGAACAGGTAGGACTGGGTGGCGACGGTCAGGCCGTCCACCTTGATCTCGTCCTTCTGGGGGTCGACCCGCTTGCCCTGCTCGGTGACGCGCTTGCCGTTGACGTCGACCCGGCCCTGCTCGATCAGTTCCTCGCAGGCGCGGCGGCTGCCGACGCCGGCCCGGGCCAGCACCTTCTGCAGGCGCTCGCCCTCGGGCTCGCCGAAGGTCTTGGGGAGCTTGACGGCCGGCTTGTCGTGCCGGGCGAGGACGGCGTCCTCGATCTTGGCCTGCAGCTCGCGCGAGCGCTGCGGCTGACGGCGCGGGTCGCCCGGGGCGCCCTGGCCCTCACGGCGCGGGCGCGGGGCCGGGCCGGGGCGCCGGCCGGAGTAGCCGCCGCGGGCCGGGGTGGCGTTGGGGCCGCCGCCGTACTCGGGGCGGTCGTACTTGCGCTCCTCGGGCCGCAGCGGGCGGTCCGGGTAGCGGCGGTCGTCACGCCGGTCGTCCCGGCGGCCCTCGCGCCGGTCGTCACGACCGTACGAGCCGCCGCGCGAACCCGACCCCGAAGCGGAGCCGCCGCGGCCACCGCCGCCGTACGAACCCGACCCCGAGCCGGAGCCGCCGCGGCCACCGCCGCCGTACGAACCCGACCCCGAGCCGGAGCCGCCGCGGCCACCGCCGCCGTACGAACCCCCGCGCGCGCCCGAGCCGCCGCCGCCGTAGGAGCTGCCGCCCCGGCCCCCGCCCTGCCCGCTGCGACCGCTCCCGCCGCCGCTGCTGTTCCTGCCGTTGCCACTGCTACGCATCAAAGTGTCCGTACGTCGTTCCGTCTGGGATGTGCGGTCGTTTCGGCCGACCTCACCGCCCCCTACCGATCGGGCCCGGCCCGATCGGCCTCGCCACTGCCGTCCGCGGCCTGCGCGGCAGCGGCGGCGACCGCCTCCGCGATCATCGTGCCCTCCAGGGACTCCGCTTCCACGTCGTCGACCTCGGGCAGGAAGGGAGCAAGCTCCGGCAGCTCGTCCAGGCCGCGGAGCCCCATCCGTTCCAGGAAGTAGTTCGTCGTCCGATACAGGATCGCACCTGTTTCGGGCTCGGATCCGGCCTCTTCCGCCAGTCCTCGCTGTACCAGGGTACGCATCACGCCGTCACAGTTCACACCGCGGACGGCGGAAACCCGCGATCTGGACACCGGCTGCCGGTAGGCGACCACCGCCAGGGTCTCCAGCGCGGCCTGGCTGAGCCGGGCCTGCTGGCCGTCCAGGAGGAAGCGGTCGACGGCCGCGGAACAGGTGTCCCGGCTGTAGAACCGCCAGCCGCCCGCGACCAGCCGCAGGTCGAAACCGCGGCCCTGGGCCGTGTACTCGGCGGACAGCTCGCGCAGCGCGGCCGCCACCTCGGCCCGGGACCGCTCCAGCACCCCTGCCAGCCGCTCCTCCGCCACCGGATCGTCAACGACCATCAGGACAGCCTCCAGCTCGGCCCTCAGCCCGGCGTCGGCCGCCCCCTCGGCACCGGAAGTCGGCTGGGCCGACTTCTGACGCACGAGACGGGCCTCCGCCACCCCCTCACCCCCCGCCGGCACCTCGGGTGCCGCGGGTGCCGCGGGTGCCGCGGGCTCCACCGGCCCGGCGTGCTCCGCCGACTCCACCAGCCCGACCGGCGCCACACCCTCGACCCGCTCGGCGCGCTGCACGGGCTCCGCGGGTTCCACCGGCCGGGCCGGGTCCACCGGCTCCGGCAGCAGCTCGAAGGCCGGTTCCAGCCACTCCTCGGCCCGCGGCTGCCCGGGCAGCCCCAGCGGGCGCCGCACCGGCCGCCCGTTCTCGTTCCCGCCGCTCATCGCCGCTCGCCCTCCTCGCCCCCGCCGCTCTCTCCGACCCCGCCGACCCCGCCGCTCTCGCCCGCCGGCCGGTCGAACTCGTCCGTCACCTCGACCGCCACCCGGCCCGCCTCGGCCACCCAGCGCACCACCAGCTCGCCGAGCGCCTCCGGCTGCTCGAAGGCGAGCACCCGCTCCCGGTACAGCTCCAGCAGCGCCAGGAACCGGGCGACCACCACCAGGTCGTCCGGCGCGTCCTCGACCAGCCGCTGGAACGAGGCCTCGCCCAGCTCGGTGAGCAGCCCCACCACCAGGGAGGCCTGCTCGCGCACGCTCACCGGCGGGGTGTGGATGTGGTCCACGTAGACGACCGGCGCGGGCCTGGGCGCCATCGCCTTGGCCGCCAGCTCGGCGAGCCGCTGGGGCCCGACGCCGAGAACGACCTCCGGCAGCAGTTCCGCGTGCCGGGGCTCCAGGGCGGCGCTCCTGGGCCGGCGCAGCAGCTCGGCCGCCCAGCGTTCGCCGAACAGCGCGGCCGCCCGCTTGTACGCCCGGTACTGGAGCAGCCGTGCGAACAGCAGGTCCCGGGCCTCCAGCAGGGCCAGGTCCGCCTCGTCCTCGACCTCCGCCACGGGCAGCAGCCGGGCCGCCTTGAGGTCGAGCAGGGTGGCGGCCACCACCAGGAACTCGGTCGCCGCGTCCAGGTCCCAGTCCGGCCCCATCGCCCGGATGTACGCCATGAACTCGTCCGTGACGGTGGCCAGCGCCACCTCGGTGACATCCAGCTTGTGCTTGGCGATCAGGCTGAGCAGCAGGTCGAAGGGGCCCTCGAAGTTGTCCAGCCGGACCCGGAAACCGCCCCGCGACTCGTTCTCGGCCGCGCTCACGGCAGTGGCGGTCGCGACGGCCGCGGCCGGTGGTTCGGAGGTTTCAGCGACTTCAGCGACTTCAGCGACTTCGACGGTTTCGGCGGTACTGGACATGACGGTCCATCTTCACCCGACCCCGCCCCCGGGAACGCCCCAGGGCCACCGACACGCCGTTCCACCGGGCCCCGGACCAGCCTCCGCCCACCTCCCGCCCACCTTCCGCGAGGCCTCCGCCCGGCGCACCCGGGCCCGTACGAGGCCCTCGACGCGGCAGCCGACCCGTGGACCGCCCCTGGATCCCCGGGAACGCCCCTCCGGAGCCCGACACGGTCCTCGGGCGCCGGGACCCCGCCCCGGCCCCACCCCGCGCCCCTCGGCGCCTTCCCGACGCCCCGCGCCCCCTCCGACGCCCGCGCGCCTGCGGTGCCACGCCACGGTGCCACGCCACACGCCCGGCGGCCTCCCCACGCCGGGCCCGCGGCCCCTCGACACCCGGCGGTACGAACCGCCCCCACGAAGCCGGCGGTACGGACCGCCCCCTCGACGCCCGGCGCCAACGGCCGGCCGCCCTTCCGCGCCGCCTACCGGCCGCGCAGGCGCCGAACCAGGATCGAGGCCTCGCCGCGCTGCTCCAGGTCCGCCAGGACGACCGCGATGGCCTCCCTGACGATCCGCCCGCGGTCCACGGCCAGGCCGTGCTCGCCGCGCAGCACCAGCCGGGTGTGCTCCAGGTCCATGAGCTCCTCGGCGGACACGTACACCGTGATCTTCTCGTCGTGCCGCTCGCGCCCGCTGGGCCGGCGCGGCGCGCGGCCGCGCGGCCGGGCACGTCCGGCGGCACCGGGCTGCTCCTCTGCGGCGCCCTGGTGCGTCCGGGCCACCGGGGCGGAACCGGCTCCGCGGCCGCCCTGGACGGTCTGCCCGGCCCCGGCGGCGCCTGCGGCCCCGGGCCCGACGGTCGCGCCGGAGCGCTGAACGGGCGGCTGCGCGGGCGCCGGCACCGAGGAGGGCGCCTGCTGCCCCGGCGTCATCTGCCGGTCGTCCTGGACGCCCTGGGCGGATTCGGTGCCCTCGGCGCCGTCCGGCTGGCCGTTGACGGTCCGCGCGGTCTCCGGTCTGGCTGCCTCGGCGGCCGGACGCGGCGCGAGGGAGGGCGACAGCGCCATCCCTCCCGTGGTCCGGAACAGCTCGTCGGCACCCGGGAGACTCACTCGGCGGGGCGGCACCGGTCGAGCACCTCCCTGGCGAGCTGGCGGTAGGCGGCGGCACCGACCGAGTTGGTCGCGTACGTCGTGATGGGCTCGCCGGCGACGGTGGTCTCCGGGAAGCGCACGGTCCGCCCGATGACGGTGTGGAAGACGTGCTCGCCGAACGCCTCGACGACGCGCGCCAGCACCTCGCGGCTGTGCACGGTGCGCGAGTCGTACATGGTGGCCAGGATGCCGTCCAGGCGCAGCTCGGGGTTGAGCCGCTCGCACACCTTCTCGATGGTCTCGGTCAGCAGCGCGACACCGCGCAGCGCGAAGAACTCGCACTCCAGCGGGACGATCACGCTGTGAGCGGCCGTCAACGCATTGACCGTCAGCAGGCCCAGCGAGGGCTGGCAGTCGATGATGACGTAGTCGTAGTCGGGCAGCAGCGGCTTCAGGGCGCGCGCCAGCGCGGACTCCCGGGCCACCTCGCTGACCAGCTGCACCTCGGCGGCGGAGAGGTCGATGTTGGAGGGCAGCAGGTCCATTCCCGGGACCGCCGTCTTCAGCAGCACTTCATCGGCCGTCAGGCCCCGCTCCATGAGCAGGTTGTAGACGGTGACGTCGAGCTCCATCGGGTTGACGCCGAGGCCGACCGAGAGCGCGCCCTGCGGGTCGAAGTCGACGAGCAGCACCCGGCGGCCGTACTCGGCCAGCGCCGCGCCCAGGTTGATGGTCGACGTGGTCTTGCCGACGCCGCCCTTCTGGTTGCACATGGCGATGATCTGGGCGGGGCCGTGCTCGGCGACCGGCGCGGGGATCGGGAAGTACGGCAGCGGACGGCCGGTGGGGCCGACCCGCTCGCGGCGCTGCCGCGCGGCGTCGGGGGCCAGCGTGGCGGCGTACTCCGGGTCCGGCTCGTACTCGGCGTCCGGGTCGTCGTAGGCGCCGTAGGCGAACTCGCCGTAGGCCAGGCCGTAGGCCGCCAAGTCGGCGTCGTGATCGGTCACCGTGGTCACCTGTGCTGTGTTCTGGCGTGCTTCGAAAGTACGGAGTGCGACCGAGCCGACCTCGGCCGAGCCCACGGAGGGCTGCCGGGCCCCGGACTCCTCACTCGGCTGACCGGCGGTGAGCTCCGCCAGTCCTGGCTGACCACCCCCGGGAGCAATTGTCGACTCATTCACAAGTCGTCTTACCTCCTTGGGTCATCCAGGACTCTATGTCGATTCGTCAGCGTGGCAGCATGCCGACGGTTTGCGACTCTAGGCCGTTCAAGGCGTTCGCAGCAACACAATCCACGGTAGTGGGCAGGATGTGTCGAGTATCGAGCGGGCTGCTGTCAAGGGATGAGAGGGTCACCGGCCCCAACGTTTCTGCGGGCGGGTGACGTGACCGACAGATATTGACGACAGAGCGACCTGCCCGGTCGACCCGCTGATCACGGGCACGGCGAAGCCCCCGGCCCGAAGGGATCGGGTCGGGGGCGAACGACCGCCGGGCGGTCAGGGGGTTCAGGCGAGCACGCTCTCCAGGGAGACCGACTCCAGGCCGAAGGCCTCGGCCACGGCCGGGAAGGTGATCTGGCCCTCGTGCACGTTCAGGCCCTTGGCGAGCGCCTCGTCGCGGCGCAGCGCCTCCTTCCACCCGCGGTTGGCCAGCTCCAGCACGTACGGCATGGTGGCGTTGGTCAGCGCGTAGGTGGAGGTGTTCGGGACGGCGCCCGGCATGTTGGCCACGCAGTAGAAGACCGAGTTGTGGACCTTGAAGGTCGGGTCGTCGTGCGTGGTGGCGTGCGAGTCCTCGAAGCAGCCGCCCTGGTCGATGGCGATGTCGACCAGCACCGAGCCCGGCTTCATGCGGGAGACCAGCTCGTTGGTGACCAGCTTCGGGGCCTTGGCGCCCGGGATCAGCACGGCACCGACGACCAGGTCGGCCTCCACGACGGCCTTCTCCAGCTCGAAGGCGTTCGACACGATGGTCTTGACCTTGGTGCCGAAGATGCGGTCGGCCTCGCGCAGCTTGTTGATGTCGCGGTCCAGCAGGGTCACCTCGTAACCCATGCCGACGGCGATGGTGGCCGCGTGCCAGCCGGAGACGCCACCGCCGATGACGACGGCCTTGGCCGGGTGGGTGCCGGGCACGCCGCCGGGCAGGGTGCCGCGGCCGCCGGCCGGGCGCATCAGGTGGTACGAGCCGACCTGCGGCGCCAGGCGGCCCGCGACCTCGGACATCGGGGCGAGCAGCGGCAGCGCGCCGTTCGGCAGCTGCACGGTCTCGTACGCGATGGCGGTGGTGCCCGAGGCGACCAGCGCGTCGGTGCCGGCCCGGTCGGCCGCCAGGTGGAGGTACGTGAAGAGGGTCTGACCCTTGCGCAGCCGGTGGTACTCGGAGGCGATGGGCTCCTTGACCTTCAGCAGCAGGTCGGCGGTGGCCCACACCTCGTCGGCGGTGGGGAGGATGGTGGCGCCGGCGGCCACGTACTCCTCGTTCGGGATCGAGGAGCCGACACCGGCGTTGTCCTCGATGTAGACCTCGTGTCCGTTACGGACCAGCTCATGCACGCCGGCGGGCGTGATGGCCACGCGGTACTCGTGGTTCTTGACCTCGCGGGGGATGCCGACCTTCACGGGTGAACACGTCCTCTTGCCATGGGGGTCCCGACCGGAGAAGACCGGTGGGCGACGCGCACGTGGGGAAGCCTCCGGGGCAGCCCGGGGCGGGATCGCTGCGCGACTGAGTCCGAGTGTAATGAAGCCCAGTCGGCGTGTCAGCCTTCCAAAGTGAATAATTTTCCCGCACACATTGGCAGGTTCGTAGGCTTCCCCTGCGACTTACCCGCCAAAGACGTCCCAACCGGGCATCTTCGACAATACCTCCGAAATGCCTATCACCACCCGGCATCCACGCGTTCCCGCAGGTCCGCGAGGGCCCCGCCGACGGCCTCCCGGCCCCGCTCGTCGCCCAGCCGGCGCAGCACCGCGAGCGCGGCCCGGTACTCCCGGTCGGCCTCGTCGAAGCGGCGCTGCGCGGTGTGCGCCTCGGCCACCCGGGCCAGCAGCCGGGCCTCCGCCGCGTGGTCCCCGAGGGCCTGCCGCAGGCCGAGCGCCCGCCCGTACCAGTCGGCGGCCCGCACAGCGTCGCCGAGCGCCCGGTGACAGTTGGCGGCGCTCTCCAGGGCCCGGGCGCAGAGCGGCTCGTCGTCGGCCCTGCGGGCGTGCTCCAGGGCGGCCCGGTAGTGGACGGCGGCCGGCTCCCAGCGGCCCACCGAGGCCTGGAGGTCGCCCAGGTTGAGCAGCGCGGCCGAGGCCCGGCGGGGCCGGCCGGCGCGCTCGGCGACGGTCAGCACCAGCTCGTGCAGCCGGTAGAGGTCGGTGGGGGCGGCGGCTCCGGTCAGCGGCAGCGTCCGCAGCAGCGCGGTGACCAGCCGCCCGGCCGAACCGTCCAGGTCGCCCTGGCCGATCGCGTCGGCCACCGCGCCGAGCAGCAGTTCCCGCTCGCCGAGCAGCCACTCACGGGCGTGCGCGGCCGACCGCAGCCGCAGCGGGGCGGGCAGCGGCTCCGGGACGGGGCCGACCGCCGGGTCGAGCAGCGCGCGGGCCGACTCGGTGAGCCGGACCATCCGCTCCAGCAGCCGGGCCCGGGCGAGCTCGGTCTCGGTGGGCCGGTCCTCCAGCTCGCGCAGCCGAACCAGCCGGGGGTACAGCCGCCCGGGCACCCGGTAGCGCGCGGTGCCGTCGGCGGCCGGCGCCTCCTCTCCGAGCAGCTCCCGCTCGGCGAGCGCGGCCAGCGTCACGGCCGCGTCCGGCACCGGGCAACCGACCAGCGCGGAGGCGGTGCGCGGGTCTGCGGTCTGCGCCGGGGCCAGGGTGAGGGTGCGCAGCATCCGCGCCTGGGCAGCCGGCAGCCCGCGGTACAGCAGGGTGAACGCGCCGAGCAGCGGGTCGTTGTCGGGGACGGGCACCGGCTCGGCCGGCTCCGGGCCGGGCTTCACCCAGGCCGCCGGATCACCGGCCGACTCCGTCACCGCGGCGGCGGAAGCGGCAGCAGCACCGCGAGAAACAGCCGCACCGGCGCCGGGAGCGGACTCACCGGCCCGGCCCTGCGTCGCCGCCGTCCCCGCCCCCATCCCCGCCCCCGTCCCCGGAACCGCCTTCCCCGGGACGGGCCTGCCTGTCCCCTGCTTGCCCGACGGACCCGACGCCGCCCCGACCGCCCCTGTGGCCCCGATCACCCCTGTGGCCCCAGCAGCCCCGGCGGCCCCGGCCGGAGCGGCCCCGGAGGACCTCGCCGCCCGCTCCCGCTCCCCTTCCCTCTTCCCCGGTGCCCTGCCCGGCCCCTTCTGCTTCTCCCTCTGCTTCTCCCTCTCCTTTTCCTTCTGCCTGTCCTTCTCCTCGACCCCGGCTCCCGCGGCAGGGTCCACCGAAGCCGCCGTGACCGTCGTCTCCTCCCCCACCACCCGGTTGAGCTCGCGCGCCGCCTCGGTGACCGCGATCTTCGGGTTCCCGCGCAGCCACCCCGCCATCAGCCGCAGCGCGGCCGGCCGGGCGGCGCAGGCCTCGGCCAGGTCGGCACCGCCGACCGGGTCGCAGGAGATCCGGGTGCCGCCGACCAGGTCGGCCAGCAGCTCGCCGGAGGCCTGCCGGTCCAGCCCGCCGAGGATCACCGGGTCGATGTCCTCGATCCCGGTGAGCGGTCCGGCCGTGGTGGCGAGCACCAGGCAGCCGGGCTCGTCGGCCAGCAGCGGCCACACCTGCCCGGCGTCCCGGACGTCGTCCAGCACGAGCAGCACCCGCAGCCCGGCGAGCGCCTCGCGCAGCGCCGCACAGCCCGGTTCGTCCCGCCCGTCCTCGACGGCGCCGGGCAGCGGCACGACGGCCTGCGGGTCGAGCTGTTCCAGCAGCAGCCGGGCGGCCCGGGCCGGCGGCACCCGGCCGCCGTCCGGTGCGGACAGCCGTACGAACAGCACGCCGTCCGGGTAGTCGGCGGCGACGGTACGGGCGAAGCGGGCCGCCAGCACGGTCCGGCCGGAGCCGGGACGCCCGGCCAGCACCAGCACCGGACAGCGTCCGCTCGCCGGGCGGGCGGCGGCCGCCCGCAGCGCGGCCAGCTCGGCGCGCCGCCCGACGAACAGCGCGGGCGCGGCCGGCAGCCGCTCAAGGCCCGGGACGGCCCCGGCGGGCGCGCCGGGGCCGGGGTCCATCGTCGCCGTATTCCTCGCCACCCGTGCCACTCCCGACGTCATCGCGCGCTCGGCATCCGACGCTCGGCATCCGGTGCCAGCCTCCGGAGCTCAGCGGAGGCGGCCCGGGACGGGCGCCCTGTCTGCGAAGCGTAGTTCGACCGTCCGGCTCAGCCGAGGTGACATCCGGTCGTACGAATCGGCAAATCACCCCAACGACTCAACGCACGGCGGCCGGCCGTCCCCCGACCGGCCCACTCGGCCCCCGCCTGCCACCCCGGCCCCGGACCGACCACCCCGCCCCGTCTGCCCCCCGGAGCCCGACCGGCCGGCCCGGACCCCGACCGCTCGCCGTCCCGAACCCCGACCGGCCGCCTCAGGCCTCGAAGGGACGGGCCGGCCAGGGCGAGTCCGCCGGGCGCAGCGCGTCCAGCCCGTCCGGGCCGGTGAGCGCGGCGTGCACCGCGAGGGTGCCGGTGACCAGGGTCGGGTTGTGCAGCCTCCCGGCCTGGATCAGCCGGATCAGTTCCGGCACCGGCACCCAGGCGACCTCGATCTCCTGCTCCTCGCCCTCGGCCGCGTAGCGCTCGCCCTCGGCCGGCGCCAGGTCGGTGGCCAGGAACATCCGCAGCGCCTCGTCGGTGCCGCCCGGGGAGGTGTAGTAGTCAGCGAGGATCCGCCAGGTGCCGGCCTTGCAGTACGCCTCCTCGTACAGCTCGCGCTGCGCGGCGCGCCACGGGTTCTCGCCGGGCACGTCGAGCAGGCCGGCCGGAAGCTCCCACAGCCGCTGGCGCACCGGGTGGCGGTACTGGCGCAGCACCAGCACCCGCTGTTCGTCGTCCAGGGCGAGCACCGAGACCGAGCCGGGGTGGGTCTGGTAGTCGCGGCGCGCCCAGCTGCCGTCGGGCATCCGGACCTCCTCGCTGCGCACCCCGGTGACCTTGCCCTGGAACGGCGTTCCGCTCTCCCGGACCTCCCACTCCTCGGCCAAGTCGAAGATCCCCTGGCGGCCCTGCTCGTCCATCGTTCTCCCCTTTTCGTCAGTACGACACAATCTAACGCCGAACGGCGGCCCCGCGGGAATCGCGGGGCCGCCGTCGGGTGAACGAGCGCTGTCGACGACCGCAGCCGACGACGGCCGACTGCGACGACCGGGGACTACTCGGAGGCCGCGGTCTTGATCTCGATGGCCGCCTTGACCAGGCCCGCGAACAGCGGGTGCGGGCGGGTCGGGCGGGACTTCAGCTCCGGGTGGGCCTGGGTGGCCACCAGGTAGGGGTGCACCTCGCGCGGGTACTCGACGTACTCGACCAGGTCGCCCTTGGGCGAGAGGCCGGAGAACACCAGGCCGGTCTTCTCCAGGTCCGCGCGGTAGGAGTTGTTGACCTCGTAGCGGTGGCGGTGGCGCTCCTCGACGTACTGCTCGCCGTCGTAGACCTCGCGGACGATCGAGCCCTCGGCGAGCTTGGCCGGGTACAGGCCCAGGCGCATGGTGCCGCCCAGGTCGCCCTTGCCGTCGACGATGGCCAGCTGCTCGGCCATCGTGGAGATGACCGGGTGCTTGGCGGCGGCGTCGAACTCGGTGGAGTTGGCCTCCGGCAGGCCGGCCAGGTTGCGGGCCGCCTCGATGACCACGCACTGCAGGCCCAGGCACAGGCCCAGCAGCGGGACCTTGTTCTCGCGGGCGAAGGTGATCGCGCCGACCTTGCCGTTGACGCCGCGGTCGCCGAAGCCACCGGGGATGCAGATCGCGTCGACGTCGCCGAGCTGCGCCCGGGCGCCCTCGGGGGTCTCGCAGTCGTCCGAGGTGACCCACTTGATCTCGACCCGGGCGTTGTTGGCGAAACCGCCGGCGCGCAGCGCCTCGGTCACCGACAGGTACGCGTCCGGCAGGTCGATGTACTTGCCGACCAGGGCGACCTTGACGATGTGCTGCGGCTCGTGGACGCGGCGCAGCAGGTCGTCCCAGGTGGTCCAGTCCACGTCGCGGAACGGCAGGTCCAGGCGGCGCACCACGTAGGCGTCCAGGCCCTCGCCGTGCAGCACCTTGGGGATGTCGTAGATCGACTTGGCGTCGATGGCCGCGACCACGGCCTCCTCGTCCACGTCGCACATCAGCGAGATCTTGCGCTTGATCGCCTGCGGGACCTCGCGGTCGGCGCGCAGCACGATCGCGTCGGGCTGGATGCCGATGTTGCGCAGCGCGGCGACGGAGTGCTGGGTGGGCTTGGTCTTCAGCTCGCCCGAGGGGCCGATGTACGGCAGCAGGGAGACGTGCACGAAGAACACGTTGTCCCGGCCGACCTCGTGGCGGACCTGGCGGACGGCCTCCAGGAACGGCAGCGACTCGATGTCGCCGACGGTGCCGCCGACCTCGGTGATCACCACGTCGACGTCCTCGGTCGCCATCCGGCGGATCCGGGACTTGATTTCGTTGGTGATGTGCGGGATGACCTGGACGGTGTCGCCCAGGTACTCGCCGCGGCGCTCCTTGGCGATGACGGTCGAGTACACCTGGCCGGTGGTGACGTTCGCCGAGCCGTGCAGGTTGGTGTCCAGGAACCGCTCGTAGTGGCCGATGTCCAGGTCGGTCTCGGCGCCGTCGTCGGTGACGAACACCTCACCGTGCTGGAACGGGTTCATGGTGCCCGGGTCCACGTTGAGGTAGGGGTCGAGCTTCTGCATCGTCACGCGCAGGCCGCGGGCCTTGAGCAACGCGCCGAGGCTGGAGGCGGTGAGCCCCTTTCCGAGAGAAGAGGCGACACCCCCGGTGACGAAGAGGTGCTTGGTCGTCACGGCGCGGCCGTTCGCTGCCTTGCCGGAATGGGGCTGTGCCAAGAGGGGGCTCCCGTGGGTCGCGTGTCGAAGCAGACGTGGGCGGGAGGCTCGGGGTTCGCCGGGCGACGGAGGCCGGCTCGGTGCGCGGCGCTCGTTGGGTCGTCGGTTCGGCTGGTCCGGGGCGTTTGATCCCGCCGGTCCACGGGATACCAGGGTATCAGCGACCGGACCCGAACGCCGTTCCGGGCCGCGCGCACCGCACCGGGGGCGCGCGCGGGGCGCACCACCGGCGCATCACGCGCCACAGATTTCACACCGGTCGCACAACCCACCGGACCGGGCCAGAGCGCGGTATCCGACCGGACCATCGCGGCTCATCCGGCCGGACCAGCCGGAGGTGATCCTTCCGGACCATCCTGCGCCGCGCCCTCGCGATGCACGGCATTTCCGCCGAATTGCGGCGCCACACCGGGCTGCGCCCGCGTGCTTCGCCCCTTTCGTCCGTCGTAAGCTGCTCGGACGCATCGCCGACAGCACGAGCACGCGGAGGGCGTGGGAGGGTCAGGACACTCCCGGTCCCCGATGCGCGACCGGACCTCCCCGTATTCCAGCCCATCCCCACCCACTCCAGGGGCTCGACCGAGCCCCGCGGACACTCCAGCAAGGCCTGCCACCACCCCCGGCAGGCCGGACGTCCCGGGGTGGACCTCCGGCCCCGCAGACCGCTCGCTCCCTCCGCTCGCCGATGCCCTGACCACATTGCGAACTGGAGATCCACGTGGCCGGCCGTATCGAGGACTACGCACTCATCGGGGACATGCAGACCGCTGCCCTGGTCAGCAGGGACGGGGCGGTGGACTGGCTCTGCCTTCCCCGCTTCGACTCGCCGGCCGTGTTCGCCGGCCTGCTCGGCACCGATGAACACGGCTTCTGGCGGATCGGCCCGGCCGAGGCCGTCCTGACCGAGGTCCCCGCGCCGGCCGCCGCCACGCCCCCCGCCGACACGGGCCGGGCCCGCATCGCCGACACCGCCGACCTGCGGGTGCCCCCGCCCACCGCCGCCGCCCCCGCCGTTCCCGCCGACCGCCGCCGCTACCGGGGCGACTCGCTGGTCCTGGAGCAGGAGTGGGACACCGACGGCGGCACCGTCCGGGTGATCGACTTCATGCCGCCGCGCCCGCTGGCCGGCAAGGACGCCGTCCCCCAGGTGATCCGGATCGTCGAGGGCGTCACGGGCACCGTACGGATGCGCTCGGCCGTACGGATGCGTTTCTCCTACGGCCGCATCGTGCCCTGGGTGCACCGCGTCGAACAGGCCGACGGGGGCCACCGCACCGTCGCCGTCGCCGGCCCCGACTCGGTCTGGCTGGACGGCGAGGCCGAGACCTACGGCCGCGACCTCACCACCTACGCCGACTTCACCGTCACCGCCGGCGAGCGGATCGCCTTCGCCCTCACCTGGCAGGCCTCCCACCTCGACCCGCCCAGGCCCCCGGACGCCGAGGGGATGCTCGACGCCACCGCCGACTTCTGGCACGAGTGGGCCGACCAGTGCACCTACCAGGGCCCCTACCGCGAGGCCGTGATCCGCTCCCTGATCACCCTCAAGGGCCTCACCTACGCCCCCACCGGCGGCATCGTCGCCGCCCCCACCACCTCCCTGCCCGAGGACATCGGCGGCGAACGCAACTGGGACTACCGCTACACCTGGCTGCGCGACGCCGCCATCACCCTCTCCTCCCTGCTGCGCACCGGCTACCGCGAGGAGGCCCGCGCCTGGCGCGAGTGGCTGCTGCGCGCGGTGGCCGGCGACCCGGAGAACCTCCAGATCATGTACGGCATCGCCGGCGAGCGCGAGCTCACCGAGTCCTCGCTGGACTGGCTGCCCGGCTACGAGGGCTCCCAGCCCGTCCGGGTCGGCAACGGCGCCGCCGGACAGCTCCAGCTCGACGTCTACGGCGAGGTCGTCGAGGCCCTGCACCTGGCCCACATGACCGGCCTGGTCCGCAACGACCACGCCCACCACCTCCAGCTGCGCCTGATCGACTACCTGGAGGAGCACTGGCAGGAGCCGGACGAGGGCATCTGGGAGGTCCGCGGCCCGCGCCGGCACTTCGTCCACTCCAAGGTGATGGCCTGGGTCGCCGTCGACCGGACCATCAAGCTGCTGGAGCAGACCCCCGAGGACGAGCCCACCGGCGGCCACCTGGAGCGCTGGCGCGCGCTGCGCGCGTTGATCCACGCGGACGTCTGCGAGAAGGGCTACGACCCGGAGCGCAACACCTTCACCCAGTACTACGGCGGCAAGGAGCTGGACGCCTCGCTGCTGCTGATCCCCCAGGTCGGCTTCCTGCCCCCGGACGACAAGCGCGTCATCGGCACCATCGAGGCGATCCAGCGCGAACTGTCCACCGAGGACGGCTTCGTCCTGCGCTACCCCACCCACGACGAGAGCGGCAACAACGTCGACGGCCTCTCCGGCCACGAGGGCGCCTTCCTGGCCTGCTCGTTCTGGCTGGCCGACGACCTCGCCATGATCGGCCGGGTGCAGGAGGCCCGCGAACTGTTCGACCGGCTGCTGGCGCTGCGCAACGACCTGGGCCTGCTCGCCGAGGAGTGGGACCCCCGGCTCAAGCGCCAGGTCGGCAACTTCCCCCAGGCCTTCAGCCACGTCCCGCTGATCGACACCGCGCTGCGGCTGACCGCCTGCGGCGCCGCGTACCTGTCCGCCCAGCCGGACGGCCCGGCCGCCGACCGGGTCGAACGGGCCACCGTCTAACAGGCCACCGTCCGGCGGGCCACCGTCCGGAAGCCGGTCTAGCCGCGCTGCACCAGCTCGTCGTAGGTGCTGAGCACCTGGGCGACGGTGGCGGCCTCGTCCGGCCAGGTCTCGGCCTGCTGCCGGCCGGCCGCCACCAGCTGCTCGCGGCGGGCCGGGTCGGCCAGCACGGCGCGCACCGCGCGACCGAGCGCCGCCGGGTCGCCGGAGGGCACCAGTACGGCGGCGTCGCCGACCAGTTCGGGGATGCCGCCGACGGCGGTCGCGACCACCGGCACGCCGGCCCGCATCGCCTCCTGCACCACCAGCGAGCGGGCCTCCCAGCGGCTGGGGATCACCACCACGTCGGCGGCGGCCAGCAGGTCGGGCACGTCGGTGCGGTAGCCGAGCAACCGCACCGGCAGCTTCTCCGCGGCCGTCCGCTCGCGCAGCACGCCCGCCTCCGGGCCGTCCCCGGCGAGCAGCACCAGCGGCTCCGGGTCCAGCGCGGACAGCTCCCGGGTGGCGTCCAGCAGCACTCCGAAGGCCTTCTGCGGGACGAGCCGGCCGACCGCCAGCACCAGCGGGCGGTCCGGGTCCGCGCCGAGCAGCGCGGTACGGGCCTCGGTGCGGGCGAGCTGCCCCTCGGGCATCGGCGGGGCCGCCACCGGGCCCAGCCGGGCGTCGGTAGCGCCCAGTTCGCGGGCCCGGGCGACGAGGTCGGAGGAGGCGCCGAGAACCAGGTCGGCGGCGCGCGCCACCCGGCGCTCCATCAGCCGCTGCAGCCGGCGCTCCATCCCGGTGGCCAGCAGCGCGTGGTGCGAGGTGACCACCAGCGGGGTCTCCGGGCGCAGACCCGGGAAGCGGCCCGCGGTGCGCAGCGCCAGGTCGGACAGCAGCCCGGCGCGCAGCCCGTGGGCGTGCACCACGTCGGCGCCGGTGAAGGCCCGGCGCAGCTCGCCGATCGCGGTGGCGTCGCTGCGGGCGCCCGCGGTGGGGGTGATGTCGACGGTGTGGAACCTGGCACCCGTGCGGGAGAAGCCGAACAGCGCGTCCGCGCCGGCCGGCGCGCAGACCGTGACGTTCACTCCGTGCGCGACCAGGCCCTGGGCCAGGGAGCGCACGTGCGCACCGATGCCGCCGGTGCTGGCGGCCAGGACGAGTACCACGTGCAGCTGCCCCGGTTCGGGGACGGCCGCGGTGGCCCGGGCGGCGGAATGGTCCACGTCGTCTCGCATCCGACTCGATCAGGTTCGCGCGCCGCCTCGCGAGGATTGCCCGCCCGGCGGCGCTCGGGGCTGGAAAGCCAGTGTCCAGGCGCCACCATGCCAGGTCGGCGGCCCTCTTGGACAGTCGGCGCCACGGGGGCGCGTCGCCGGTGTCCGAGGGGGCCGCCGGCGCCGGCTACCGGCGGCGCGGGACCCGCGCGGCGGCCAACAGTTCCTCGGCGTGGGCGCGGCCCAGCTCCGAGTCCTCCAGGCCGGCCAGCATCCGGGAGAGTTCGCGCACCCGCTCCTCGTCGTTCAGCACCTTGACGCCGCTGCGGGTCACGGTGCCGTCGTTGGTCTTCACCACGACCAGGTGCCGGTCGGCGAACGCGGCGACCTGCGGGAGGTGGGTGACCACCACGACCTGGGCGGACTCGGCCAGCTTGGCCAGCCGGCGGCCGATCTCGACCGCGGCCTTGCCGCCGACGCCCGCGTCCACCTCGTCGAACAGGTAGGTGGGGACGGGGTCGGCGCCCGCGAAGACCACCTCGACGGCGAGCATCACGCGGGACAGCTCACCGCCGGAGGCTCCCTTGGCGATCGGGCGCGGCTGGGCGCCCGGGTGCGGGGCCAGCAGCACCTCCACCTCGTCCACGCCGTGCGGACCGTAGGCGACGGTGCGCCCGCCGACCTCGATCCCGGCCAGGTCGTCGACCTGGCCGATCGCGAAGGTCACCCGGGCGTGCGGCATGGCCAGTTCGGCGAGTTCGGCGGAGACCGCCTCGGCGAACCGTCCGGCCGCGGCGTGCCGGGCCCGCGAGACCTCGGCGGCCAGCTCGGCCAGCTCGGCCCGCAGCTCGGTCTCCCGGGCGCCGAGCTCGTCGATCCGGTCGTCGTCGCCGTCGAGTTCGGCGAGCCGCACCGCCCCGGCCTCGGCCCAGGCGATCACCTCGGCGAGCGAGTTCTCCTCGCCGCCGTACTTGCGCAGCAGCTGGGCCAGCACGGCCCGGCGGTCCTCGACGGCGGACAGGCGCACCGGGTCGGCGTCCAGGTCGTCCGCGTAGCCGGCCAGGTCGCCGGCCACGTCGGCGAGCAGGTAGCCGACCTCGTTGAGGCGGTCGGCCAGGGCGGCCAGCCGCTCGTCGTGGTGGCGCACGGCGTCCAGGGCCCGGCGGGACTGGGCGAGCAGGGTGCCCGCGTCCAGCGCCTCCGGGTCGACCGGGTCGCCGGCCAGGGCGGCGTGGGCGAGGGTCGCGGCGGAGGACAGCGCGTCGGCGTGGCCGAGCCGCTCGGCCTCGGCGGCCAACTCCGCGTCCTCGCCGGCCACCGGTTCGGCGGCGGCGATCTCGTCCAGGCCGAAGCGCAGCAGATCGGCCTCCTGGGCACGCTCGCGGGCCCGGGTGGTCAGCTCCTCCAGGGTCGCGGAGACCTCGCGCAGGACGCGGTAGGTCTCCCGGTAGCGGGCCAGCGGCCCGGCCACCGAGGCGCCCGCGTACCGGTCCAGCGCGCCGCGCTGGCGGGCCGGGCGCAGCAGGCGCTGCTGGTCGGTCTGGCCGTGCACGGCGATCAGGTCCTCGCCAAGCTCGGCGAGCAGCCCGACCGGGACGGACCGGCCGCCGACGTGCGCCCGGGAGCGGCCCTCGGCGGAGACGGTCCGGCTGATCAGCAGCGCGCCGTCGTCCAGTTCGGCCCCCGCCTCGATCGCGCGGACCGCCACCGGGGAGTCTGCGGGCAGCTGCAGCCGGCCCTCCACGACGGCGCGTCCGGTGCCGTTGCGCACCAGGCCCGGGTCGGCGCGGCCGCCGAGCAGCAGGCCCAGGCTGGTCACGACCATGGTCTTTCCGGCGCCGGTCTCACCGGTCACGGCGGTGAAGCCGGGGGCGAGTTCGACCACCGCGTCGTCGATGACCCCAAGATCCCGTATCCGCATCTCGTCCAACACGGAGACGACCTTACGAGGTTCCGCCCCCGGCGCGCGACGAGCGACAACGGCGCGCGGCAACTCCGTGCCCGGAAGTTCATCCCTTCCGGGGGTCCCCGGCGGCCACCGGCACGGTGCACCAGCGCAGGAAGAGCTGCGCCATCGGGCCGATGGCCAGCGCGTACGCGACGGTGCCGACCCCGGCGGTGCCGCCGAGCAGCACACCGGCGGTGAGGACCGTCACCTCGATGCCGGTCCGGAGAAGTCGCAGCGAACGGCCGGTGCGCCGGTGCAGGCCGGTCATCAGGCCGTCGCGCGGGCCGGGGCCGAGCCGGGCGCCGATGTAGAGGCCGGTGGCCAGGCCGTTGAGGACGATCGCCCCGGCCGACATCGCGATCCGGACGGGCAGGGCGCCGGGGCCTGCAACGACCCGCAGGGTGAGGTCCATGGCCGCGCCGATCACCAGCACGTTGGCGACGGTGCCCAGGCCGGGGCGCTGGCGCAGCGGGATCCACAGCAGCAGGACGAGGGCCCCGCAGATCGTCACCCAGGCGCCGACCGACAGCCCGACGGTGCGCTGCAGACCCTGGTGCAGGACGTCCCAGGGGTCGAGGCCGAGGCCGGAGCGGAGCATCAGCGCCATGCTCACGCCGTACAGGACGAGGCCGGCGAACAGCTGCGGTATCCGGCGGCCGAGGGCGTGGGTGTCGCCGAACACCCGGACGGCGAGGCTCCGCCCGGGGGCCGGTGCGGGGGTGGTGGTGGCGGCCGATGCCGGTGTGGTCGTGGTGGCCAAGGCTTGCTCCTGCGGTGGTGCTGCACCACCGGGGCTCCCGGTGGTGGCGGCCGGCACGGCCGCCCTGCCATGATGGCCAGTCCAAAGCGGCCTGCTCCAGGGCCAATCTCTAGCAAGTGGACTTATTCAGCCATGGTCGACTGGCACACCACCGTCACCCCGCCCGCCCTGGCGCGGCTGCTCGCCACCGCCCGGCTCCCCGAGCCGGCCGCCGCCCGCCGCCCCGCCTACCGCACCCTGGCCGGGCAGATCCGGCTGCTGGTCACCGAGGGCCGGCTGCCGGTCGGCGCCCGGCTGCCCGCCGAGCGCGAACTGGCCACCGCCCTCGCGATGAGCCGCACCACCGTCGCCACCGCGTACGAGACCCTGCGCGGCGACGGCTACCTGCGCAGCCGGCGCGGCGCGGGCAGCTGGACCGCCCTGCCCGAGGGCGCCCCGCCCCCCAGCGAGGCCCTGCACCCCGTCCCCCCGGACGAGCAGAGCCGCATGCTGGACCTCGGCGTCGCCGCCCCGCCCGCCCCCCAGCCCTGGGTCGGCCAGGCCGCCGCCCGGGCCGTCGAACAGCTGCCGCACTACGCCGCCGGGCACGGCCACTACCCCACCGGCGTCCCGGTGCTGCGCGAGGCCGTCGCCCGCCGCTTCACCGAACGCGGACTGCCCACCACCCCCGACCAGATCCTGATCACCACCGGCGCCATGGGCGCCCTGCACCTGCTCCAGCGGGCCCTGATCGGCCGCGGCGACCGGGTCGCCGTCGAGGCGCCCAGCTACGCGAACACCCTGCAGGCACTGCGGCTGGCCGGCGCACGCCTGGTCCCGGTGCCGTACGCCTGGACTCCGCGGCCCACCTGGGACCTCGACGAGTGGCGGCGGGTGCTGCGCGGCGCCGGCCCCAAGGTCGCCTACCTGATCCCGGACTTCCACAACCCGACCGGCACCCTGATCGACGAGGAGCAGCGCCGCGAACTGCTGGCCGCCGCCCGGACCGCCGGAAGCATCGTGCTGGCGGACGAGACCACCGCCGAACTCGGCTGGGGCGTCCCGCCCTCCACCCCACTGCCGCGCCCCATGGCCGCACTGGACCGCTCCGCCCAGGTGGTCACCGTCGGCTCGGCGGGCAAGCTGCTCTGGGGCGGTCTGCGGATCGGCTGGGTCCGGGCCGCGCCGGCGCTGGTGCGCCGACTGGCCACCGAGCGGGTCTACAGCGACGTCGGCACCCCGGTGCTGGACCAGCTGATCGCCGCCGAACTGCTGGGCGAACTGCTGCCCGACGTCCGGGAGCACCAGCTGACCCGGCTGCGGGCCACCGCCCGGGCCTTCGCCGCCGCCCTGCCCGAACGGCTGCCCGACTGGAGCTTCACCATGCCGACCGGCGGGCTCTCGCTGTGGGTCTCCACCGGCGCCCTGTCCGGCGCCGCACTGGCCCGGGCCGGGGAGCGCGGCGGGGTCCGGATCGCCTCGGGCAACCGCTTCGGCTCGGACGGCGCCTTCGAGCACCACATCCGTCTCCCGGTCACCGTGCCCGCCGCGACCGTCCCCGCCGCCGTCGAACGCCTCGCCGCCCTGGCCGCCCAGGCGGCGGCCGACGGACGGCTCGAACCGGCCGACGAGGCCCAGCCACTGGCGGTCTGACGGCTCGACCAACGAGCCCCAGCCGCTGGCGGCCTGACGGTTCGTCAGCGGCATGCGATCGGCCGGTGCGCGGCCCGGGACAGGCGAAAGCCCCTGGCGCGCACCGGCCTCGGCGCATCCGGACCAGCCGCGGCCGGCCGCCCGCCGGCCTCCTGCCGAGAGGTGCTAGCAGTGGCCGGCCCGGCCGCGCCAACCCGTCACCGGCAGCGCGAACTTGGCCACCAGCCGGTCGGTGAACGGCGCCCGGTGCAGCCTCGCCAGCCGCACCGGAGTCCGGCCCCGACGGACCTCCACCCGCGCCCCGGCGGGCAGTTCGACCGAACGCCGCCCGTCGCACCAGAGCACACCGTGCGGGGTCTTGGGCTGCACCTCGACCGCCAGCACCGACTCCGGCGAGGTCACCAGCGGGCGGGCGAACAGCGCGTGCGCGGAGATCGGCACCATCAGCAGCGCCTCCACCTCCGGCCACACCACCGGCCCGCCGCCGGAGAACGCGTACGCGGTGGAGCCGGTCGGCGTCGCGCACACCACGCCGTCACAGCCGAAGTTGGAGACCGGGCGGCCGTCCACCTCGGTCACCACCTCCAGCATCCGCTCCCGCGCCGCCTTCTCGATCGAGGCCTCGTTCAGCGCCCAGTCCTCGTGGACCACATCGCCGTTGGTGCGGACGATGACATCGATCGTCATCCGCTCCTCGACCTCGTAGTCGGCGTCCACCACCCGCTCCACCACCACGGCCAGGTCGTCCCGCTCGGCCTCGGCGAGGAAGCCCACCCGGCCCAGGTTGATCCCGAGCATCGGCAGCCCGTGCGAGCGCGCCAGCTCCGCCCCCCGCAGCAGCGTCCCGTCCCCGCCCGCCACCAGGATCAGCTCGCAGCCGTCCGCCGCCCCGGGGCCCTCCGCCACCTTCTCGACGCCCTCCGGCAGGTCCAGGTCGACCGCCTCGGCCTCCAGCAGTCTGATCCGAAGACCCGCCTTCAGCAGCCCGTGCACCAGGGCCTCGACGCTGCGCAGCGCCGCCTCCCGGCCGGTGTGCGCGATCAGGAAGACCGTACGTTCTTCATCGCTCATGCCGCTGCCCTCTCCCTAACGCCTGCCGGGTCGCCCTTGGCCCCGGTGCGGCCGCGCCATACGGCATGACGGGCCGGACGCTCGCAAGGCACCCTACCGGGGCCCCTCGGCCACGGCCCGGTCCGCCTCCGCGGGGTCCAGCTGCGGGGCGTCCCGGCGCAGCCAGAGGAAGTACTCGACGTTGCCGGACGGCCCCGGCAGGGGGCTCGCGGTGACCGCGCGCACGCCCAGCCCGAGCTCCCACGCCTGCCCCGCGACCTGGCGCACCATCTCGGCGCGCAGCTGCGGGCTGCGCACCACGCCACCGCTGCCCAGACGCTCCTTGCCGATCTCGAACTGGGGCTTGACCATCAGCACCAGGTCGGCATCCCCGGCCGCGCAGGAGGCGAGGGCCGGGAGCACCAGGCCCAGCGAGATGAACGACAGGTCGCCCACCACCAGGTCCACCGGGGTGCCGCCGATCAGCTCCGGGGTCAGCTCGCGCACATTGGTGCGGTCCATCACGGTGACCCGGTCGTCGCTCTGCAGCGACCAGGCCAGCTGCCCGTACCCGACGTCCACCGCCAGCACCCGCGCGGCCCCGGCCCGCAGCAGCACGTCGGTGAAGCCGCCGGTGGAGGCGCCCGCGTCCAGCGCCCGGCGGCCCTCGACCACCAGGCCCTGCGGTACGAAGGCCGCGAACGCGCCGGCGAGCTTGTGGCCGCCGCGCGAAACGTAGTCGGGGTCGTTGTCGTCCTTGGCCACCACGACCGCCGCCGAGGTCTCCACCTGGGTGGCCGGCTTGGTCGCGGTGGTGCCACCGACGGTCACCCGGCCGGCCGCGATCAGCTCGGACGCGTGCTCACGCGATCGGGCCAGCTTGCGGCGGACCAGTTCCGCGTCGAGTCGGCGTCGTGCCACTGCCACTGGTGTTCAGCTCCTACGGATCCTGCGGGTCATTCCTGATCGAGCGCGGCCAGTGTGTCGACCAGCCGCTGGTGAACATCTTCGTACACCGCGACGTGTGCCTCGGCCGGGACCCCGTCCAGAGCCTCCAGCCGGGCCAGGCCGGCGTCCACTCCGGGGTGGCCGGTGAGGACCGGCTCGACGCCCAGCGGCTCCACGAGGGCGATCATGTCCGACGCCCCGGCATCCCGGACGGACTCGGGCGGTTCACTCGTCCCGGGCATCGGGCTTCTTCGTGCTGGTGGCCTTGCGGACGGTGGTCTTCCTGGTCGCGGCACGCTTCGCGGGCGTCCCGGACCGGGTGGCGGCCTCGGACCGGGCCTCGGTCTGCTTGGCGGTGGCGGTCTTCTTGACGGTCGTCGTCTTCTTCTTCGCGGTGGCCTTCCCGGCCACCGTCCCCTTCCCGGCCGTCCCAGTCGTCGCCGGCTTCTCGGCCGCGCTCTTCCTCGCCGTGCTCTTCTTGGCGGCGCTCTTCTTCGCGGGACCCTCCCCGGCGGCGCTCTCCTCGGCCGTGCTCTCCTTGGCCGGGCTCTTCTTCGCCGGGCCCTCCCCGGCGGCGCTCTCCTCGGCCGTGCTCTCCTTGGCCGGGCTCTTCTTCGCCGGGCCCTCCCCGGCGGAACTCTCCCCGGCAGCGGGCGCCTCCGGCGGGACCGGGGCGGCCCCGGACACGGGCGGAACCGGTGGATCGACCTCGACCGGCTCGTCCACCTCCACCCGCTCGGCGACTATCGGCTCCCCCGTCGCCGGGACCGCCGAGCGCTCCTCCTCGAACTCCCAGCCGCGCCCGAACAGGTCACCGGCCCGCGGCGCCGGCACCGGCTCCTCGGCCTCGTACGACCCCGGCCCGGACCCGGCCGCCGGGGCCTCCTCCTCGACCTCGCGCAGCTTGGTCTCCAGGTACGCCAGCACCACGCCGACCTTGGTCACCTGGTCGCCGACCTTCTCGAAGACCTTCTCCGCCTCGTTGCGCGCCACACCGACCGCCAGGTCCACCCCGGCGCGCCCGGCGGTGACCGCCTCCCCGGCCAGGGTCTGCAAGGTCTCCACCGACGGCGGGAACTGACCGCCCAGCCGGCGCTCGACCCCGGCGACGTCCACCCCGGCCTTCTCCAGGATCGAGGTCGCCGTCCCGACGACCAGCTTGCCGACCTCCTCGACCACTCCGGCGGCGGTCTCCACCACTCCCCGAACCGTCCTCGGCAGCATCCGGGTGCCTCCCAATCGCGTACGCGCGTCGCTCCGTCGCCCTCAGTACCCGGGCCGTTCCGGGCACCCCACAGACGACGTCCGGGCACCCCACGGACGACGCTACCGCCAAAACCCGCCTGAGGTACCGTGGCCCGCAGTCAGCACCGTAGCGACCGGGGGAGGGAGCCGCCCCGTGGCGAACGCCGAGGAGTGCCGGGAGGCACTGGAGCAGCTCAGCCGGAACATGGCGAAGTCCACCGGCGACGTCCGCAAGGCCGCGGCCCTCGACCGTTCGCTCAGCTGCCGGATCACCGACCTCGACCTGACCTTCACCGGGCGACTGCGCGACGGCCGGATCCAGGACATCGTGGTCTCCCCCGGCGCCCCGGCAGGGAAGGCGGAGATCCGGCTCACCATGACCAGCGACGACCTGGTCGCACTGGTCGGCGGGCGGCTCGGCTTCGCCTCCGCCTGGGCGAGCGGCCGGGTCAGGCTGGAGGCGGGCTTCCGCGACCTGCTGCGACTGCGCACCCTGCTCTGAGCCCGGCCGCCGAACCGGTCCCGAGTTCGGCCACCGGGCCCGTCCCGGACCCCTCCCGGATTCGGCCCTCGGACCCGGCCGTCGGACCCGGCCGTCGGACCCGGCGCTGCCGAGGGCGGCCCCGGGTCGACCGCCGGCCTGTCCTCAGAACCCCAGATCGGCCAGCGCCTTGCGGCCGTCCACCGGCGCGCCGCCCGCGTCCAGCACCGACCACGCCGCCGCGCACAGCGCCCGCAGGCCGTCCCAGCGGTCCCCCGCCCCGGACAGCCGCAGCACACCGGCCTCGACGCCCGCGACCCAGCCGCCGCACCCGAAGCCGCCGTCCACGGCCGCCACCGCGGGGTGGGGGACGAGCAGTCCGCGCAGGTCTGCGGCCAGGTAGGTCGGCCGGTGCTCGACCGGGGCCGCCAGCAGCAGCTCCGGCGTGGTCACCCCGGTGAACACCAGCAGGCTGTCCACCCCGCCGTTGAACGCGCCCTCGATGTCGGTATCCAGCCGGTCCCCGACCACCAGCGGACGCTCCGCACCGGTACGCAGCACGGTCTCCCTGTGCATCGGCGGCAGCGGCTTGCCCGCCACCTCCGGCTCCACCCCGGTCGCCGCCCGCACCGCCGCCACCAGGGTGCCGTTGCCGGGCGCGATGCCACGGGCCCTCGGCACCGTCAGGTCCAGGTTGGACGCCACCCACGGCAGACCGCTCTGCACGGCGTACGAGGCCTCCGCCAGGTCCGTCCACCCCACCGAGGGGTCGAAGCCCTGGACCACCGCGAGCGGACCGTCGGCCAACGAGCGGACCGCGACCAGCCCCAGCTCGGCCAGCGCCTCCTCCAGTCCGAGCCCGCCCACGACCAGCACCTTCGAGCCGGCCGGCACCTTCTCGGCGACCAGTCGGGCGGCGGCCTGGGCCGAGTTGATCACGTCGGCCGGCTCGGCCGGAACGCCCAGCTCGGTCAGGTGCTCGGCCACCACCCGCGGCGGGCGGGAGGCGTTGTTGGTCACGTAGGCGAGCCGCATCCCGGCGGTGCGGGCGGCGTCCAGCGCGTCCACGGCGTGCTCGATCGCGTGTGCGCCCGCGTAGACCACGCCGTCCAGGTCCAGCAGCGCGGTGTCGTACGCGTCGGTCAGCGGCCGCTCGCTGCCGCCGGGGGCGGTCCGTCGCAAGGGGGTGGCCGTCTCGGTCATGGCTGCGCTACCTCATTCACTGCGTCGTCGTTCACTGCGTCGTCCGCGCCGCACGTCCTCGTGCGGCGCGGCTTCCGTCACTCGTGCGTGGCGGAGCCCGTCACGGCGTCCATCACTGGTCCGCCACGGAGTCCGTCACGGCGTGCGCCACGGTTTCCGTCACGGCGTGCGTCACGGAGTCCGTCACGGCGTGCGGCCGGTCCTCGCGCCGGGCGGTCAGGCGCCGCCGTCGGCACCGTCGCCCGCGCCGGCATCGCCCGCCGGCCCTCCGGCTGGGCCCTCGGCACCCATCGGGGGCGCCGCGTACCCGGGTGCTCCCGGCAGCAGCGGGCCGTACGCCCCGGCCCGGGCCGCCAGGGTCGCCCGGGTCTGCCGCAGCGCCTGCCGGTAGTGATCGCTCTCCGGCCGCATCGCCACGGCCAGCGCCAGGTGCTCGGCGGAGGTCTCGAAATCGCCCAACCGGGCCGCCGCGACGCCCCACCCGAACTGAGCGTAGTCGTCCGCCGGGTCCGCCAGCGCCACGGCGCGGAAGTTCCCCAGGGCCGCCGCGTACGAGCCCGCGTCGAACTGGGCCCGCGCCAACGCCTCCCGGATGCTGCGCGAGTGCGGCTCGGCCGCCACCGCCCGGGCGAGCAACTGCTCGGCGGCCGCCGGATGCCCCTGGGCCAGCAGCTGGGCACCCCGGCGGAACCAGTCGTACACGTCCCCGGCGGGCTCCCCGGAACGGCTCTGCCGCGGCACCCTGCCGGCCCCGGTACCGTCGCCCCCCGCGCTGCCGGCCCCCGCGCCGCCGCCCGGTGTTTCGTCGCCTGGTGCTTCGTCGCCCGGTGCACGGCCCGGCACGCCGTCGGCCGGAGTATCCCCGCGGGTGGCACCGACCGACCCGACCGGTCCGCCCGACTCGACCGGGCCGCCGCCGTCCACCCGTTCCTGCCCGTCGTCCATGCCGTACCTCGCCCTCGGTCGCACACCCGGCCCACAAATCGGCACGGGCATTCCGATCTCTCAACAACGCGTACCCGGTTACGATGCCCAGAATGAGCACACCCAGTGCAGAAGACGGAGTCGAGACTCCCGAGGGCGGCCCCGGTGATCCCGGGCACGTCGCCACCGCCGGCCTGTCCCTGTCCCCCTTCCGCGGCCTGCGCTACGTCCCCGACCGGGTCGGCGCCCTGGCCGCGGTGATGTCCCCGCCGTACGACGTCGTGGATCCGGGCCGCCGGCTCGACCTGGAGACCGCCGACCCGCACAACGTGGTCCGGCTGATCCTTCCCAGGCCCGAGCCCGAGGACGCCGGCGACCGCCCCGACCGCGACACCCGCTACCGGCACGCCGCCCGGCTCCTGGCCGCCTGGCAGCGCGAGGGCATCCTGGCCGCCGACCCCGAGCCCGCGCTCTACGTCTACGAGCAACGGGTGCCGGCCACCGACGACTCCCCCGAACTGCTCCAGCGCGGCCTGATCGGCGCCCTCGCGGTGAGCGGCCGCGAGGGCGGCGTGGTGCTCCCGCACGAGGACGTGATGCCGCGGCCGGTCGCCGACCGGGTCGGCCTGATGCGCACCACCCGGGCAAACCTGGAACCGCTGCTGCTCACCTACCGGGGCAACGGCGGCGCCTCCGGCGTGATCGAACGGACGGTCGAGCGCGAGCCGCTGCTCTCCACTGCCACCAGCGACGGCACCCACCACCGGCTGTGGGCGGTCACCGACCCCGCCGAGATCGCCGGGATCAGCCGCGACCTCGCCACCTGCCGGGCGCTGATCGCCGACGGCCACCACCGCTGGGAGATGTACCTGCGCCTCCAGCGCGAGCACCGCCACCTGCCGCGCAGTCCCTGGGACCGCGGCCTGGTACTCCTGGTGGACACCGCCCGCTACCCGCTGCGGGTCCGCGCCATCCACCGCGTGCTGTACCGGCTGCCGGTGGCCGAGGCCCTGGAGCGGCTCGGCGACCAGTGGAAGGTCAAGGAGGTCCCCGGGCCGCTGTCCGCCGCGCTCCAGGCCCTCGCCGAGCAGAAGCGGCACGGCGGCAACGGCTTCGTCCTCACCGGCGGTGACGGCGTCTACTGGCTGCTCGGCGAGCCCGAGGAGTCCCTGCTCGACGCCACCGTGCCGCAGGGGCGGCCCGAGGAGTGGCGCCACCTGGACGCCACCGTCCTGCACGCCACCCTGCTGGACCACACCTGGCACGTCCCCGACGGCCCGGACGACATCGGCTACCTGCACACCGCCGTGGCCGCCGAGCAGGAGGCCGCGCGCACCGGCGGCACCGCCGTCCTGCTGCACCCGGTCCGGGAGTCGGTGGTGAGACGGCTGGCCGAACAGGGCGTCACAATGCCGCGCAAGTCCACCTCCTTCGGGCCGAAGCCGGCCACCGGGCTGGTGCTGCGCAACCTCGCGCTGGGCTGACGACACCGCCGGCCCGGACACCGGGCCGGAACGCCGGGCCGGAACGCCGTGAGGCCC
>NZ_JBSHAP010000001.1:143565-190004 GCF_053611565.1 Kitasatospora sp. NPDC054795 | reverse complement strand
CAGTTGCGCTCGCGTCACACACCACGGTCTACCGGATCAGGACCCGCCGCGAAGGTGAATCACACAGATTGATCACGACCGAATACGTGCCCTAGTGGGAGTCGAGGAGCGCTCTCACCGTTTCCTCGGTCTGCAACAGACCTGGAAAGAAATGGTTCTCGTACCAGTTGAGTGCCACCGCCTCGGCTTCGTACTTCATGTAGTCCTCGGCGGACGACGGATATTTCTCAGGTTTCAGGAACTGCGCCCCCGCCGCCAGGATCCCCTTCGCGTCGCACATGTCGTCCGCCACCTGCAGCAGGTGCATCGAGGGCTTGCGCCGCCCCGCCTCCATGGACCGCAGGCTCTCGATGCCGTACCCGGCTTCGGAGGCCAGGTCCTCGCGGCTGACGCCGGCACGCGTCCGCCACAGCTTGATCTGGTTGCCGCAGTACTTCCACGACATCGGCGGCGGCGCGGCGGACGAGGGCGCGTTCACGGGATACCTCCAGGCCGATCGGTGCGAAGTTCGACGCTAGACGCCCGATGGCCTGGAGGTATGCGAATCAGCCCGAAACCATCCCCCCGGGTGACCCGAGCAGGTGCGCGAGCCCGTCGGCCAGGCCGCCGCGCCAGCAGGCGTAGTCGTGGCCGCCGTTGAACTCGCGGTAGGCGAGGCCGTAGCCGCGGGCCGTGAGGACGTCGCGCAGGTGGCGGTTCTGGGCGAGCAGCATCCACTCCTGGAGCCCGACCTCGATCCAGAAGCGGGCCTGCCGTCGTTCCTCGGCGGCGAGGCGCCGGGTCAGCCATTCGCTGCCCGCGTCGAACTCGGTCTCGTCGGGCCACCAGAAGGAGCCGGATTGGGAGAGCGCGTTGCCGAAGCGTTCCGGGCGGCGGTAGGCGGCGTAGGCGGCGGTGAGGCCGCCCGCGCTCTGGCCGGCGATCACGGTGGCGGCCGGGTCGTCGCTCGCGCCGAACTCCTCTGCGGCCCAGGGCAGCAGGTGGTCGGCGAGGAGGTCGATGAAGGCCGGGTTGCAGCTCAGGTCGTCCGGGCGCTTCGGCCCCATGGTGTGCACCAGCAGGGTGACGGTGGGCGGGATGGCGCCGTCGGCCGTCAGGTTGTCGAGGGTGTCGCCGACGGAGAGCACCTCGCCCCACATCTCGCCGTCCAGCAGCACCGCGACCGGGTACGGGCCGCCGTCCGCCCGGTGTCCGGCGGGGAGGTGGACGTCGACCCGCCGGCCGGCCACGGTGTGGGCGAGCGTCCGTCCGCGTGGCACGCCTTCGCGCCGCGCCACGTACGGCTGCGCGGGGGCGGCGGGCAGGCTGAGCACCGAGGCGGGGTGGCGGCCGTCGCGGGCGGGCAGCCGGGGTTCGGTGTCGTACGGGTCGGGGCGGGCCTGGTCGAGGACGCGCAGCCAGTCGGGCCGGGTGGTGCCGGGGGCCTCGCCGCGGAACGGGTACAGCTGGTAGGAGGCGCGGTGGTCCTCGCGCAGCCGGTAGGTGATCGCCCATGTCCCATTCGTCTGACGCTCCATCAGATGCGGTGTCAGGTTACCGGAGTGGCGGTCCTTGTCGGTGACGGTGTGCAGCAGTGCGAGCACGCCGTCGCAGTCGCCGTCGTGATGGGTGAAGGTGACCAGGCGGTAGGCGGGGTCGTCGGGGCAGAGGGCGACGAGCGGGGTTTCCACAGCAGTGACTCCAAAAGGCTTAGGCGGGGCTGCCCTTGCGGCCGAGCAGCACCCAGAGCAGGAAGGGGCCGCCGAGGACGGTGGTGACGATGCCGACGGGGATCTCCACCCCGGCGAACAGCACTCGCCCCAGGGTGTCCGCGAGCACGACGAGCAGGGCGCCGGTCAGGGCCGAGCCGAGCACCGGGACCCGGGCGGGCCCGGCGAGTCGTCCGGCGATCACCGGCGCGGCCAGGGCCACGAAGCCGACCGGCCCGCAGACGCCGACCGCCAGCCCGGCCAGGGCGACGGCCAGCAGCAGGCAGGCGAGTCGGACCCGGCCCGGGTCTACGCCGAGTGCGGAGGCGACGTTGTCGTCGAAGCGCAGCACCGCCAGCCGCCGGGCCACCGCCAGCGCGATCGGTACCAGTGCCGCGAGTCCGATCAGGACGGGCGTGGCGACGGCGAGGTCGCGTCCGTTGAGGCTGCCGTTGGTCCAGATGTACAGCGAGCCGGCGGAGTTGAGCGAGCGCCGGGCCATCGCGACCTGGATGACGGCCGAGGCGAGCGCCGACATGGCGAGCCCGACCACCAGCACCCGGTAGCCGCGGGCGCCGAGTCCGCCGGAGGCCAGGGTGACGACCAGGACGGCGACCAGTGCGCCGAGCGGTCCGGCCCACCAGGCGCCGAAGGTGCCCGCGGTGCTGGCGGAGATGAGCACGGCGGCGGTCGCGCCGTCGTTGACGCCGAGGAGTTCGGGGGTGGCCAGGCGGTTGCGGGCGAGGGTCTGGGTGAGGCAGCCGGCCAGGCCGAGGGCGGCGCCGGCGGCGAGTCCGGCGACGATCCGGCCGAGCCGGAACTTCTGCACCAGCAGGACGTCCAGCCGGTCGCCGTAGCCGAACACGGCCTGGAAGGTGCGGGCGAGGTCGAGTTCGCTCTGTCCGGCGTGCGCCGAGACCACGACAGCGGCCAGTAGGGCGCCGGCCAGGCCGAGCGAGGCCAGCAGTGCCCGGCGCGGCAGCAGCAGCGACCATGTTCCGTGCCGCAGGGTCAAGTCCGGCTTGGGCGGCGCCGGTTCGCCGCGTTCCGCGGCCGGCGTGGACTCGGCGGGGTCGGCCATGGCCAGGGCGGCGGAGTGCCGGGAGCGGACGATCGCGATCAGGGCCGGGGCGCCGATCAGTGCGACGATCACCGAGACCGGCGCCTCGAAGGGTCGGGCCACCACCCGGGCGAGCACGTCCGCGCCGGTCAGCACGGTGGCGCCGAACAGCGCGGCGAGCAGGGTGAGTCGGCCGATCCGGGGGCCGGCGACGGTGCGGGCGAGGAAGCCGGAGAGCAGCCCGAGGAAGGCGATCGGCCCGGCCAGCGCGACCGCCGAGGCGGTCAGCAGGGTGACGGCGACGGCGACGGCGGCCCGGGTGGCGCCGGGTCGGTGGCCGAGGCCGCGGGCGAGGTCGTCGCCGAGGGCGAGCGCGGTCAGCGGACGGGTGGTGAGGGCGGCGAGCAGGAACCCGGCGCCGAGCACCGGGGCGAGCTGGCGCAGGGTCGTCCAGCCTTCCACCCCGGCCAGCGAGCCGAGCACCCATACCCGGTACCGCTCGTAGGCCTCGGGGGAGTTGACGATCAGAACGTCGGTGAGCCCGCGGAAGATCGCCGCGACGGCGGAGCCGGCGAGCACCAGCCGCATCGGCGATCCGCCGCCCCGGCTGCTGGCGACCAGCAGCACCACGGTGCTGGCGAGCACCGCGCCGCCGAAGGCGAAGGCGAGGTAGCCGAAGGAGGTCTGCACGCCGAGCACGGCGATGCCGAGCACGACGCCCAGCGAGGCGCCGGCGTTGACGCCGAGCAGGCCGGTCTCGGCCAGCGGGTTGCGGGTGACGGACTGCAGTTGCGCCCCGGCGACGCCGAGAGCGGCGCCGACCAGCAGGGCGGTGAGGGTGCGCGGCAGCCGCAGGTCGCCGACGACCAGGGCGAGCCGGCCGTCGGCGCGGGCGCCGTCGTGGTTCAGCAGGTAGTCCAGCACCCGCCCGGGGCCGACCTCGCCGGCGCCGACCGACAGCGAGAGCACGGCCAGGGCGAGCAGGAGGACCACCGCCGCCGTGACGGCCGGCCAGGTGGGGCGGGCACCCTCGGGCCGACGGCTCCGCCAGCCCGGTGGCGGCGAATCCGGCGCGGTGGCGGGGGGCGCCGCGCGGACGCCGGCTTGCGAGAATGTCATAAGGTAAGGCTAACCTAATGGCCGAGCTCGTCCCGTGGGGCACCCCCGTCCCGTCGAACTTCTCGCACGCCGCTCAACTTCCGTACCACCGTTGCCCGGAGGCACCCATGCCGTTCGCCCGTCGCCCGCTCAGCCCCGTCCGCCGCCGTGCGGCCCAGGCGCTGGCCGTCACCGGGGCGGCCGCGCTCCTGCTCACCGGCTGCGGCTCCTCCGGTTCCTCGGGCTCCTCGGGCTCCTCCACGGCCGCGTCCCCGGCGGCGGACGCGGTGGGCGGCGGGAGCGGCGGCAAGCGGACCGTCAAGGACGCCACCGGCAAGGCCGTCGAGGTCCCCGCCGAGCCCAAGCGGATCGTCACCCTCACCCAGGAGGACCTGGACGCGGTGCTCGCCCTGGGCGTCAAGCCGGTCGGCATCACCAACGGCCAGGGGCTGGCCGAGCCGCCCGCGTACCTCAAGGACAAGGTGCAGGGGATCCCGGTGGTCGGGAACCTGCTCCAGCCCGTGATGGACAAGGTGATCGCCGCCAAGCCCGACCTGATCCTGGCCGGCGACATGCAGGACGAGCAGGTGCTCAAGCAGCTGCGCGAGATCACCCCCGCCACGCTGGTCACCATGGCGCCCACCGACGACTGGAAGCTCGCCTTCCGCGGCATCGGCAACGCCGTCAACAAGCTCGACCAGGCCAACAAGGTGATCGGCGACTACGACGCCAAGGCCGCCAAGGCGGGCGCCGAGCTCACCAGGAACAAGGGCGCCGCCGTCTCCATCGTGCGCTGGAACCCCACCGGCCCGAGCTGGATGGAGAAGAAGCAGTTCGCCAGTGGCGTCGCCCTGGACATGGGCCTGACCCGCCCGGCCGCGCAGGACAAGGACGGCAACGCGCACAGCCCGGCGCTCAGCCTGGAGAAGCTCAACGAGATCGACGGCGACTGGCTGTTCCTGTCCACCCTGACCGACGACGGCAAGGCCGCGCTCAAGGACGTCCAGTCCAAGCCCGCCTACCAGGACCTGGGCGCGGTGAAGAACAGCCACGCCGTCACCGTGGACGGCTCGGTCTGGTCCACCCGGGGCGGCCCGCTCGCCGCCGACGTGGTCATCGGCGACTTCGCCAAGGCGCTCGGGGGCAACTGAGCGCACGTCGAACCAGGGGGAGCTGCCATGGAGTTGACCATCCAAGGGCTCAGTGCCGGCTACGGGCCGGGGCGCCCGGTGCTCAGCGGCGTCGACCTCACCGTTCCGGCCGGACAGGTGGTGGCGGTGGTCGGCCCGAACGGCTGCGGGAAGTCCACCCTGCTGCGGTCCGTCGCGCGGCTGCACCGCCCGGACGGCGGGCGGGTCCTGGTCGGCGGCGAGGACGTGTGGCGGCTGCGCCCGCGCCAGGCCGCCCACCGGGTCGCGCTGCTGCCGCAGAGCCCGCAGGCCCCGGAGGCGGTCACCGTCGCCGGGCTGGTCCGCTACGGTCGCCATCCGCACCAGGGGCTGTTCCGCCAGTGGTCGGCGCAGGACGAGCGGCTGACCGCCGAGGCCCTGCGCGCCACCGGTGTGGAGGGCCTCGCCGACCGTCGCCTCGACCGGCTCTCCGGCGGCCAGCGCCAGCGCTGCTGGCTCGCCATGGTGCTCGCCCAGGACACCCCGGTGGTCCTGCTCGACGAGCCGACCAGCGCGCTCGACCTCGGGCACGCGGTGGAGGTGCTGGAGCTGGTCCGCCGGGTCGCGGCGGGCGGGCGGACGGTGGTCATGGTGCTGCACGACCTCGCGGCGGCCGCCCGCTACGCGGACCTGCTGGTCGCGCTGCGGGACGGCGCGGTGGTGGCCTGCGGGCCGCCGCGCGAGGTGGTGGACGCGCCGCTGGTGCGGGCGCTGTACGACATCGACAGCCATGTGCTCGCGGCGCCGGGCGACGGTGCGCCGGTGATCGTGCCCCGGGCGCCGTCGGTCTGACGGGTACGGAGGAGCGGGCGGGGGGGAGGGAGGAGGAGCGGGCGGGGCGGAGGGACGGGCGGGGCGGCTGCTTTCGAGCGGCCGCCCCGCCCTTTTCGTCTCCTCGATCACTCGTTCGAGTGGTTTGAACTTTGCATGTCACGGCCCGAGTTCACCCCGCCCGTCGCGTTGTCAGTGGGCCTCGCTACGTTCCTCGCATCGCTGGTCAGCAGGCGATCGACAAGTGTTTCCCGGTGGGAGGAGTACGGCCGTGGCATGGGTGGAGACGGACGCGGGAGGGTACCGCGTCGCGCTCGACGGGGAGGGCAGGGTGGCGTGCCGCAACGCGGCGGGGCGCGACCTCAAGTCCCTGCCGTCGAAGCTCGGTGACGACCGCGTGGTCATCCAGCTCAAGCAGCTCGCCGAGTGGCTGGCCGCGCACGAGCGCGGCTGCCTGGAGGACGTCGAGCGCTGGATGGTCCGCTCGCTGCCGGTGCCGGCCGCCGTGCTCACCGCCGTGTGGCCGGACGAGGCCTGGCAGGGCGTCCTGAAGGACCTCGTGGTCACCACCACGGACGGCTCCGTGGCCGGTTTCCTGCGCGGCGCCGACGCCGAGCGCGGCCTCGGCCTGGTCGACCTGGACGGCGACACCGTGCGCCTCACCGACGGCGAGGTCCTGATACCCCACCCGGTCCTGCTCCAGGACCTCGACGAGCTGCGCGAGTTCGCCGTCGAGCTCGGCGTCTCCCAGCGCGTCCAGCAGCTCTACCGCGAGGTCTGGCACCGGCCCGCGGAGGCGCCGGCGGGCACCGAGGTCACCACCTACGCCGGTGGCCGCTACCGGGAGCTGCGCGAGCTGGTCGGGCGCTGCATCCGGCTCGGCTGCCGGGTCCGCGGCGGCTCCGCCGTCCAGCCGGTCACCGAGGGCGGGCGCACCGTCGAGGCCCGGGTCTGGGTCGGCGACTACTACGAGTACGACGCGTGCGAGACCGGCGCGCTCAGCTGGGCCGGCCCCGACGGCCGTGCCCTGCCGCTCACCGAGGTCGGACCGGTCGCCTGGTCCGAGGGCATGCGGATGGCCGCCGCCCTGTACGCCGGCCGCACGATCCAGGGAGAGGAAGCCGCATGACCGTCACCGCCGCCACCCACCGGGCCGCCTCGCCCGAGGAACTGCTCGACGCCGGAGCCGTGCTCCCGCCCGGCACCCTGCCCGGGGCCGGCCGCCCCGACAGCGCCGCCGACGTTCTCACCGCCCGCGGCTACACCCACCCCGCGCTCGACGGGCGCCGGATCGTCCGGCTCGTTCCCGGGGCGCTCGGCCCGGCCGAGGACCTCGCCCTCGACTTCCTCGGCCTGGCGCCGGAGGCCGCGCCCGCCGAGGTCGGCCAGGTCCGCCAGGAGGCGCTCGGCTTCCCCGCCTGGGCCCTGGTCCACGACCCGGCCAACGGCCACCACGCGCTCGCCCTGGTCAAGGAGCTGGAGCGGCTCGCCCGCCAGGCCGCCTCCAAGCCCGGCGCCGCCAAGGACGGCTTCGGCGAGCTGTCCGTCCGCCTCGGCCGGGCCGTCCCGCACTTCCTGCCCACCTTCTGCGAGGAGGTCGGCCGGATCTTCCTGCGCCACGAGAACCGGACCTACGCCGCCGCCTGGTTCGGCAAGGCCCGCGAGGCCGAGCGCACCCACGGCCTGGCGGTGGACGAGGAGCGGCTGCGCGCCGTCTTCCTGGAGTTCGCCCTGGCCGGCGCGCTCACCGTCAAGTCCCTGCGCCAGTACGTCAAGGAGCTCGCCCAGCGGCTCGACCCGCTGACCGCCTGGCAGCGCTTCCGCCAGCTGTGCACCGAGCGCTCCGCGGCCGGCATGGCCCCGTACGCCGGGGTCGCCGAGGACGCCCGCGCGCTGATCAAGGCCGCCGGGCTGGACCGCGCCGAGCACGAACGCGCGCTGCTCGCCGAGCTGCTGGACTCCCCGGCGGTCACGCGGGCGCCCGCCGCGTTCTGGAAGTCCTGGCACGGCGCGCTGGTCGAGCTCGGCCGCAGCGACGCGGCGGTCCGCGCCCGCTTGCTGGAACTGCTGCCCGACCCGTCCTCCTCCGAACCGGCCGCGCACGACACCGTCTGGCTGGCGCTGCTCGCCGAGACCGGCGCCGAGGACCTGCTCACCGGCCCCCGCCCCGAGGGCGCCGAACCGGCCGCCGCCTGGCTGCAGCGCTGGTGCAACCACCTCGGCCGCGGCTGGCGCAGCCGGCCCAGCTGCCCGGACACCCTCGCGCTGGCCCGCCGGATGGTCGAGCGGCTCAAGGCCGACGCCGTCCCGGTGGACCTCCACACCGGCATCCGCACCAGCCGGACCAGGATCGACCTGCTGGACCTGCTGCTCACCGCGGGCGTGCCGGTGGCCGGTCCGCCGGACGGCCTCGGCATCGAGCTGCACGACTGGGTCTCGGAGTGCGGCCCCGACAGTCCCGCCCTCGCCGCCGTCGGCGCCGACGAGCGCTACCGGCCGCTGCTGCGCCGAGCCGCCCCGGCCGCCTGGAAGACGGCCGCCGAGCGCGAGGTGCCCGCCCTGCCGCTGCTGAACGAGCTGTTCGCCGAGTGGGCCGAGGAGCGCTCCGAGGAGCTGTTCGCCGCCCGCGGCCTGGCCGCCGCCGCCGACCTGGTCCGCGCGTTCGGCCAGCACCGCACCGCCGTCCGGACGGTCGCGCCGGCCGTCGCCGACCGGGTCGCCGCCCTCGACGTTGCCGCGCTTCTCACCGACGCCCTCCGGGCCGGCATCCTGGACGAACTCGGCTGGCCCGCCCTGGAGGAGGCACTCGGCAAGATCGCCGACCCGCCCGCCGCCGACGCCCCGCAGCACCCCGTCCCCAGCCTGGGCGGCGCGGGCCTGAGCGGCCTGGTCGTCGAGGACGCCTGGCCGCACCTGATCCTCGCCCGCCTCGACCGGGCCGTCGTGGTCGGCCCGGAGGGCATCGTGCTGGAGCACACCCTCCGGCTGCCCGAGGAACTGCACCAGCGCAACCGGATCCGGCTGCGCCTGGTCGACGGCGAACTGCTGGTCGTCTGGTCCCACGAGGGCAAGCAGCTCGCCTACTGGTCGAGCCGCCCGGACGAGCGGTTCGAGCTGGAGGGCGAGACCATCGCCGGCTACTACTACGGCGACCGCGAGCCCGAGCCGCCCTCGCTCCAGTTGCCCGACGGCGGCCGCACCACCGGCGAGCGCCCGCTGCACGCCGGCGACACCCGGATGCCCGACGAGCACCCCGTCCTCGGCGACGGCACCGGCTACTGGACGGTGCGTTACGCCTCCGACGGCGAGGACGTCCTGCGCGAAATCGACCCGGCCACCGGCGCCCTGGGCCGCGCCGCCGAACCGCCGGTGATCGCCGCCACCGCCCAGGCCGGCCGGCTCGTCCGGAGGAGCACCTGGCTGCTGCCGCTGCAGCCCGGCCTGGAGCGGACCCCGCTCGGCACCGACGGCGCCGTGCTCGGCAGCTGGGCCAGGGTCGAGCCCCACAAGGCCGTCACCACCTTCACGGCCGACGGGCAGCGCATCGTGCTGCCGCTGACCGGATACCGGTCGGACACCGTCCCGGTCGGCCGGCTCGCCCTGCCGGGCGCGGCCGCCCCGGTGGTCAGCCACACCTCCGGCGAGCACTTCTCGCTCAACCTGCCCGACCTCACCGGCCGCGCCGACCGCACCGTCGACCTGCACCCCTGCCGCGCCGGTGAGCTCTCCGCCGCCGGCACCCCGCTCGTTCCGCCGTTCCCGCACTGGCACGCCCTGCGCCCGCGTGACGAGGCCGGCTCCACGGTGCTGCGCGGCGTCACCTCCGAGCAGGCCGCCCGGCTGATCGACGCCGCCTGGCCGACCGACAGCGAGCCGGTCCCCGAGGACGAGCAGCGCTGGCTCACCGTCCAGGGCGTGCGCCGTCCGCTCGCCCGGCGCACCCCGCGCACCCTGCCCGTCCCGGAGGTCGGCGCGATCCTGCCCGGCATCGCGGACCAGCGGCTGCTGGCCGGCGTCGCCGGCCTCGCCCGCCTCGCCGCCGACCTGCTGGACCGGATCGCCCGGTTCGTCCCGCAGCCGGAGGCCGAGCGCCCGAGCACGAAGCAGGACACCGAGTGGCAGCCCGAGCACGGGCGCGACCACGAACTGCGCGACGCCGTGCGCGCCGTGCTGCCCGAGATCGGCGGCTTCGGCAACAACTGGGGCTCCGCCGCGCACTGGTGGGTGCTCAACAACCTGCGTGCCGTCACCGGGGTGCTGGCCGCCCCGCCCGCCGCCGACGGCGAGGGCTGGAGCAGCCCCGCCACCGTCACCCTGCGCAACGGAGACGTCAGCCACGGCTGGCTGCACCTGCTCGGCCGGGTCCACGCGCTGGCCCACGCGGTGGCCTCGCCGTTCACCGAGCCCGCCCACCGCTCCTCGCTGGTCCTGCTGCTCGGCGAGCTGACCAAGGGCCCGCTGGCCGGCCGTGGCACCACCCTGCGCGAGATCGTCCTCGCCGAGCAGGTCCCGGTGGCCGTGAACGCCAACGGTGGCCGGCCGGTCGCCCAGCGCCAGGGCGAGGTGCTGCGGCACGGCGGGCGCACCGTCGTCATCATCGGCCACCAGCGGCAGTACGCCGACGGCATCGTGCACTGGCTCGCCGTCGACCACGACCCGAGCGGGGAGTTCGGGCCCGTCGCGCACTTCACCACGGTCGAGGAGCGCGACACCGGGGAACTGGTCGACGCCGCCTGGGTCGCCAAGTTCTGGCGGGTCGCCGCCCTGCGCGGCGCCGTCCCGTACGACCGGGCCAGGGCCGAGGCCTTCAGCGGGCTCACCGGCATCGGCACCGCCCGCTCCGCCCTGCTGCTCAGCCCGCCGTCCGGCCTGCTGTACTGGACCGACATCGCCGTGCCCGCCGAACTCGGGCTCAAGGCCGCCGATGTCAAGGCCGCCCGGAACTGGCTGCGGGGACGCGACCACACCGGCCTCGCCGCCGTCTGGGGCGCCCTGCTGCCCGCGGACCCGAAGACCCTGTGGACCGACGGCCCCGACCTCGCCGCCGGGGCCGAGGAGTGGATCCGGCGCTTCGGACGCCTCGTCACCCTCCCCGAGGAGGCGCTGGCCACCGTCCAGGGGGTGTCCATCGACACCGTCGAGGCGGTGCTCAACCCCGCCCACACCCCGTGGCTGACCGGCCGCACCGGCTTCCGGTTCATCGACGTGGGCGGAGCCGGACCGCGGCTGGCACCCGAGGACGAGTCCGCCGTCCCCGAGCGGAGCGCGCTGAGCTCCACCATCGCCGCACTGCGCTGGCTCGCTTACCACCTGCCCGCCGACAGTCCGCTGCGTCCGCTGCTGCCCACGGCCGCCGAGGCGCTGCGCGACCGCCTGGCCGACCCTGAGCTGCTGCTCGACTTCGACCTGGTGCGCACCGCCAAGGGCACCTCGCTGTCCGCCGTCCTGCGCACCCACTTCGGCCTGCCCGCCGAGGGCGGCGGCGACCGGGACGGCCTGGTTCACTGCGGACCGGCACTCGTCCTGACGCCGTACCACGAGGAGACGGAGCGGGTCTGGCTGCGTCCGGCCGCCCTCACCGGACCGGACGACCCACTGCTCGAACTGCTCGAAGGGCTCTCCAACAGCTACTGGTACCAGGCCGAGCGGCTGGCCATCGAGTCCGTGCTGCGCGGCGAGCCGGAGCGGCTGGCCGCCTCCGCCGCCGCGGTGCCGGCCCCCGACGAGGGCCCCGCCTGGCTGCAGAACCCGCAGCTGTCCGTCCCCGGGCTGGTCGCCGAGGTGTCCCGCACCCACGGCCTGGGCGAGGATGCGGCCGTGCTCTACCTCCAACTGCTCGCCCTGCCCGACCCGACCGACCGCAACGCCGCCCGCTGGACGGGCTGGAAGCCCGCCCGGCTGAAGAAGGCCCGCGCCGAACTCGCCGCCACCGGCCTGGTGCTGGAGGCCAAGCGGGCCCGGGCCGGCCGCGGCCTCTTCCTGCCCGGCGGCTGGCAGGAGGCCAAGGCGCCGGCACTGCCGGCCGAGACCTGGAAGGCCGCCCTGTACGAACTGCACACCCACCGGCCCGCGCTGGTCCCCCTGCCCGTCCCCGAGCTGTTCGCCCGGGCCTGGCAGCGGACCGTCGACGGCGACGCCCCCGGTTACGAAGAGCTCCAGACCAGCAAGCGCAGGAAGGCCCGCCGATGACCGCCACCGAGACCACCCCCGGCGCGACCGCCACCGTCGCCGCCGCGGACCGGCAGACCGTCCCGCCCGAGGAGAAGTACGCCGCCGAACTGGAGTTCCTGGCCGCCCACGACAGCGGCCCGCGCCCGCCCGGCTGGCGGCTGACCCCGCGCGCCGTGGTCACCTTCGTGATGGGCAGCGGCGGCGAGAAGCTCAAGGCCGGGCGCAAGGGCCTGGTCATCGAGCCGAAGTTCGTCGGCGAGCGCGCCCTGGTCGAGCGCTGCGTCGTCACCCTCGCCGGGGAGCGCGGCCTGCTGCTCGTCGGCGAGCCCGGAACCGCCAAGTCCATGCTCTCCGAACTGCTCGCCGCCGCCGTCTGCGGCACCAGCGCGCTCACCGTCCAGGGCACCGCCGGCACCACCGAGGACCAGCTCAAGTACGGCTGGAACTACGCCCTGCTGCTCGCCAAGGGGCCCAGCCGCGAGGCCCTCGTCCCCTCGCCGGTGCTCACCGCGATGACCGCCGGCGCGGTCGCCCGGGTCGAGGAGGTCACCCGCTGCCTGCCCGAGGTGCAGGACGCCCTGGTCTCGCTGCTCTCGGAACGGCGCATCGCCGTCCCCGAGCTGGCCGGCACCCCGGACGGGCAGCTGCACGCCGCGGCCGGCTTCACCCTGATCGCCACCGCCAACCTGCGGGACAAGGGGGTCAGCGAGATGTCCGCGGCGCTCAAGCGGCGCTTCAACTTCGAGACGGTCGGCCCGATCGGCAGCCTCGCCGCCGAGGTCGACCTGGTCCGCCGCCAGTCCACCGCCGCCGTCGCCCGGGCCGGCGCCGCCTACGCCGTGGACGACGCCGTCCTGGAGGCCCTGGTCACCGCGTTCCGCGACCTGCGCACCGGCCGCTCCACCGAGGGCTGGGACGTCGAACGCCCGTCCACCGTGATGAGCACCGCCGAGGCGGTCTCCGTCGCCACCTCGCTCGGCGTCAGCGCCGCCTACCTGCCCGACGGCGGGGACCTGCTCGGCCGGCTGCCCGGCCAGCTCCTCGGCGTGGTCCGCAAGGACGAGCCGGCCGACGCGGCCCGGCTGCTCGGCTACTGGGACGGCCCGGTCCGCCGCCGCGCCGAACAGGGCGCCGCCACCTGGCGCACCCTGTGGGACCTCCGCTCGGCACTGGAGGCCTGATCCGATGAGCAGCGCGGAGATTCCCCGCCCGGACGACGCGGACCGGATGGTCCGGGCCGAGGCCGACCGGCTGGCCGCCTCCGGCACCGGCCGCCCCGGGCCCCACCTGATCGGTGTGCGCCACCACGCGCCGTCCCTCAGCGCGGTCGTCCCCGCGCTGCTCGACGCCGCCCGGCCGGACGCCGTCCTGGTCGAGCTTCCCGCCGAGTTCCAGCCCTGGCTCGGCCGGCTCGCCGACGAGGCCACCCTGGCCCCGGTCGCCCTCGCGGCGGCTCCGACCGGGCCCGAGGAGGCGGCCGGGCCCGCCTTCTACCCGTTCGCCGACTTCTCCCCGGAACTCGCCGCCCTGCGCTGGGCCCGGCGCAACGGGGTGGAGGCCATCGCCTGCGACCTCCCGCTCGCCCACCGCGCCGCCGCGCGGGCCGGCGAGCGGGCCGGGGAGTCGAGGCGCACCGACGGGGGCCCGGAAGCGCCCGGCGTCGCCGACGCGCTGCGCCACCGCCTCACCGGCCGGGACGCCGACGACGACCTGTGGGACCGTCTGGTCGAGACGGCCGCCCCCGGCTCCTCCCCGGAGGCCGTCCGGCGCGCCGCCCTGCTGGTCGGCTGGGCGCTGCGCCGGGACGCCGAGAGCGGCCCCGGCGTAGACCCGTACGACCTGCGCCGCGAGGCCTGGATGCGGGCCCGCATCCAGGACGCCTCGGCCGGCGGGCGCCGGGTCGCCGCCGTGATCGGCGCCTTCCACGCCCCCGCCCTGCTGGACGGCCCCCTCGCCGCCGAGGAGCCGCCGCACCCGGACGACCCCGGGCACGTCCTGTCCCTGATCCCGTACACCTACCCGCTGCTCGACGCCCGCTCCGGCTACCCGGCGGGCATCCGCGATCCGGAGTGGCAGCACACCGTCCTGGACGCCGGCGGCGACCCGGAACGCCTCGCCGAGGCGCTCACCACCACTGCCGTCCGGATCTGCGCCGCCCTGCGCAGCCAGGACCACCCCAGCGGCCCGGCCGACGCCCGCGAGATCGTCCGCCTGGCCGGCGACCTCGCCCGGTTGCGCGGCCACGCCGCCCCCGGCCGCGGCGAACTCGTCGAAGCGGTGCAGACCGTCCTCGCCCAGGGCGAACCCCTGGGCCGCGGCCGGGCCGTCGCCCGCGCCCTCGAACAGGTGCTGGTCGGCACCCGCACCGGCCGTCCCACCCCCGCCGCCCCGCGCAGCGGACTCGCCCCCGCCGTCGAGACGCTCCTCGCCGGCCTCGGCCTGCCCGGCCCCGCCGACCCCGGCCCGCGGGACCTGCGCCTCGACCCGCTGCGCAGTGACCTCGACCGCCGCCGCGAGATCCTCCTGCACCGGCTCACCGTCTGCGAGGTTCCCTACGCCGAGTCCGTCGCCACCACCGGCGCCGGCGGCACCGAAACCCTCGGCACCCGCTGGCGCCTGCACTGGACGCCCGCCAGCGCCGCCATGCTCACCGTCGCCGGCACCCGCGGCGTCACCCCCGCCCAGGCCGCCGAGGGCGCCCTGCGCGCCGGCCTCACCGACCAGCCGACGCCGCGCGAGATCATCGACGGCCTCACCGCCGCCGCCTCCTGCGCCCTCCCCGCCCTCGCCGAGACCCGCCTCGCCCAACTCACCACCGTCCTCCCCGCCTCCGCCACCCTGCCCGACCTCCTCGACGCCCTGGCGCTCGTCGACCGGCTGACCGCGGGCCACTTCCCCGGCTACGCCCCGGTCGCAGGGGAGGCGTCCGCCTCCGCCGTTCCGGCGGGTCGGCCCGTGCTCGCCGCGGCCGGGGAGGTGCTCACCATTGCCGCCGTGCGGCAGCTGGAGGGCGTGGGCGGGTCGGACGATCCGCAGGACGCGCGGGCGCTGGTGGAGCTGGTGCGGCGGGCGGACCGGCTCGGCGGAGTGCGGCTGGCGTACACGCTGGCCGAACTCGCCGAGCGGGGGAGCCCGTTGGTACGGGGCGCGGCCGGTGCGGTCCGGGTGCTGCTCGGGCAGGAGCCGGCCGAGGCGCTGGGCGGCCGGGCCGCCTCCTGGGTGGACGGTGCGACCGGTCCGAAGACGCGACAGGCGCTCGGGCGGGCGCTGGTCGGCCTGCTGACGGCGGCGGAGGGGCTGTTCGACTCCGCGCCGCAGGCACTGGAGCCGGTGCTGGAGCGGGTCACCTCGCTGCCCGACGACGCGTTCCTGGACCGGCTGCCCGCCCTCCGCGGCGGGTTCGACACGCTCAGTCCGGCCGCCCGCGACCGGCTGCTGACCCTGGTCGAGGAGAGCCTGGGCTCCCGGCTCGCCGCGCTGCCCGAGGAGGCCGGCCCGGTCGTGCTCGCCGGCTGGGTGCGGGCGGATCTCGCGGCACGGGCGGCCCTCGCCCGCCGCGGCCTCCTGCCCCCGGCGGCGGCCGACACCCCGGCGGCGGAGCGGCCTCCCACCCGGCTCCCCGCCACGACCACCACGATTTCCACGACCACCACAACCACCGCGCCCCGCACCCTCGCCCCCGCCGAGCGCTGGCGGCTGCTCCTCGGCCGCCCCGGCGACGCCGGCCTGACCGGTCGCGGTGCCCGACTCACCACGGCCCTGGACGAGTTGTACGGCACCGGCCACGGCGAGGGCTCCGGCCCGGGCCTGGACAGCCGGGGCGGCAGGGGAGGCCGCGAGGCCCCGTACCCCGGCGTGCGGGAGTGGGCCGAGGAGCTGGACTCGCTGTTCGGCCCCGGCGTGCGCGAGGAGGTGCTGGCCGCCGCTGTCGCCCAGGGCCGTACCGACGTCCTGGAGACGATCGACCCCGCCGCCGTCCGCCCGTCCGTCGAGCTGCTGCGCACCGTGCTGGACCACGCGGGCGGTCTGCCCGAGGCCCGGGTGGCCCGGCTGCGCCCGCTGGTGCGGCGGCTGGTGGACGAGCTGAACCGGGAGCTGGCCACCAGGCTGCGCCCGGCGCTGACCGGGATCGCCGTGCCGCGCCCGTCCCGCCGCCCGGGCGGCGGGCTGGACCTGGACCGGACCATCCGGGCCAACCTCGCGACCGCCCGGCCCGGGCCGGACGGCGGCACCCTGATCGTGCCCGAGCGCCCGGTCTTCCGGACCAGGGCGCGGCAGGCCAACGACTGGAGGCTGATCCTGGTCGTGGATGTCTCCGGGTCGATGGAGGCCTCCACGGTGTGGGCCGCACTGACGGCCTCGATCCTGGCCGGGGTCCCCTCGCTGAGCACCCACTTCGTGGCCTTCTCCACCGAGGTCCTGGACCTCACGGCACGGGTGGACGACCCGCTGAGCCTGCTGCTGGAGGTGAGGGTCGGCGGCGGCACCAGCATCGCGAGCGGGCTGCGCTACGCGCGGGAGCTGGTGACGGTGCCGTCCCGCACGCTGATCGCGGTGATCAGCGACTTCGAGGAGGGCGGGCCGATCGGCGGGCTGCTGGCCCAGACCCGGGCGCTGGTGGACTCCGGCGTGCACCTGCTCGGCTGTGCGGCGCTGGACGACACCGGGACGGCCCGCTACTCGAAGGCGGTCGCGGGCCAACTGGTCGCGGCCGGAATGCCCGTGGCGGCGTTGAGCCCGCTGGAACTGGCCCGCTGGGTGGGGGAGAAGGTGCGATGAGTGTGACGGCGCGGACGAGCGACTGGCCGAGTGTGCGGCCCGAGGTGGTCGCCGAGGTGGTGGCCGGGCTGAGCGCCCGGCTGCAGAAGCGGCTGGACGGTGCGGCGGCGAAGCTGGCGGAGCGGCCGGTGGCCCGGGAGGGCGACGAGTGGCGGGTGGAGGTGGACGAGGAGACGCTGCTGGTGCTGCGGGCCCCGGGCGGGGTGGTCGTGGTGGAGGCCGCCGTCCGCTGCGGCTGCCTGCTGGCCCCGGCCTGCGTGCACCGGGCCGCCGCCGTCACCCTCTGCCCGCTCGCCGAGGCCGAGCCCGAGCCCCAGGTCGAGCCCGAGCCTGAGGCCGAGGCCGGGCCCGAGGCCAGGTCCGGACCCGCGCCCGACGGCGGCACCGGGTCGGCGGCCGCGGAAGGCCGGGAAGGAGCCCCGGAGACCCCCGGGGCGCCGACCGGTCAACCGGCCTCCGCCCCGCTCACCACCGCCGAACTCGCCGCCGTCCGCCACCTCCACGCGGCCGCGGCCGCCGTCCTGGCCGCCGGGGTGAGCGGGGCGGGCGCCGTTTCCCAGGCCGAGCTGCTGCGCGCCGCCCACCGGGCACGCCTCGCGGGCCTGCACCGCCCGGCCTCGGCGGCGGTCACCGTCGCGACGAGGGTCCGGGCGGCGCGTTCCGGCGCGCCGGACCACCGCCTGGTGGATCTGGTGGCGGGCCTGCGCGAACTGCTCGGCCTCACCACCGCCCTGGCCGCCAGCGCCGCCCCGGCCGCCGGCGTCGCCCCGAATGCCGAGTTGCGCGGCACCGCGCGCCAGGCCTACCGGGAAGAGGGGGGTCTGCGGCTCTACGGCCTGTTCGCCGAGCCGGTGCTGACGGCGACGCACGCGGGCGCGGTCAGCTGGGCGGTGGATGCCAACGGGCGCCTGAGCACGATCGCCGAGGTGATGCCGCACGACGACGTGTCGGCCGCCGCCCCGCAGGCGGTCGGGGCGGGCAACCGGACGGTCCGGCTGGGTGATGCCGCGCTCAGCCACCGCGAGTTGAGCCGGGCCGGGCTGGCCGTCCAGGGCGCGACCAGGTCCACCGGCGGCCGACTGGGCGCCGGCGCCTCGGTACGGGCGGTGCGTGCGGCGGGCGCGGCGTGGACGGCGGAGCCGGCCGCCCGGCTCTGGTCCGAACCGGCTCCCGCACAGGTGGCCCGGGCGCTCGCGGCACAGGAACGGCCGTACGAGAGCCGCCCGGCCGGGAGTGACCTGCTGTTCCTGGACGTCACCCTGCTGGGCACCACCTCCACCGGCCCGGCCGGGACGCCGCAGCTGCTGGCGCGCTGCACGGCGGGCGGCCCGGCCGAGGGGGCCGCGGGCAGCCCGGCGGAGGACAGCCCGGCGGAGGGCGGTCCGGGAGGCCCGGGCGGTCCGGTGATCGTCCTGTGCCCGGCGCACGAGCACCCGGACCTGCCGTTCCGGGCGAACCTCGCGCTGCTCGCCACCGCGCCCGGCCTGCGGCTGCGGGTGATCGGCCGATTGGAGCGCGCGGACCGTCCGGAGCTGCGCCTGCTCGCGATCGGCACGCCCCCGGGCACGCCGGACCGACTCGCCCTGCCCGCGGCCCGGGCGGGCCGGGTCAACCTCGGCCTCGAACGCCTCCAGACCGCCGACCTCGCGGGGCCCGGCCCGGTCGGTGGGCCGGCGGACGGGCCGACGGCCCCGGCGCCGTACGGCCCGCCCGTCCACGTGCTCGGGCGCCGGGTCGAGCAGACGGTCACCACCGGCCGGCACGGCCTCGCCCCGAGCGAGGCCTCAGCGGCGGCCGACCGCGCGCTGCTGCGCGCCGCCGGGCTGGCCACGGCCGCCGAACTCCTCGACGCTCTGCGGGCCACCGCTGCCAACCGGCAGCGCGACGTCTTCGGCCGGATCGTCACGGACGACCACGAGGACTTCGCCGCCGCCTGGCTGGCGGCGGCCTCCTACACCGAGGAGCTGGCCACGGCGCTGTGCGCGGCGGCCTGGTCCGGGGAGGGGTGAGGGGACTTCCACGGCAGGCCGGCCGGGGAGGGGACGCCGGGGTATAAGTCGAACTATTTGCACAGACCGGTATTCCGCGCCAACTGGCATACTTGTCGTAGGAAGACACAGGACGAGACCTCGTACGAGAGTCGGTACGAGACCTTGCACGGGGCCTCGTCCGGCACACGGCACGAGCAGCGCGACGGAAGGGTGGGCGAGCCATGGGAATCCGCGACGATGCGGCCGAGGTCCGGGCCAGCGGCTGGCGGACGCTCGCCGCGCTGCACGGGATGATCGACACCGCACTGGAGAAGGCGCTCCAGGCCGAGTTCAAGCTCTCGGTGGTCGAGTACACGGTGCTGGACGCGCTCTCCCGCCAGGACGGCTGGCACATGCGGATGCAGCAGCTGGCCCGCGCGGCGGCGCTGAGCAGCAGCGCGACGACCCGGCTGGTGAGCCGCCTGGAGGACCGGGGCCTGCTCAGCCGCTTCCTCTGCGCGGACGACCGGCGCGGCATCTACACCGAGCTGACGGTCGAGGGCCGTGACCTGCTGACGGCCGCCCGGCCGGTGCACGACGCCGCCCTGGAGGCGACGCTGGCCGAGGCCACCGAGGTCCCCGAGCTGGCCCCGCTGGTCGGGTCGCTTACCGAGCTCCACCCGGTCCACAGCAAGGCCTGAGGCCGAATCGGCCCGCTCGCTCGGGCCGGCGGGCCACCCGGGCCGGGGCCTTGCCGCCGTCCGGCGGCTCCGGGTCTCGTGCGGGAGCGGGGTGAGCCGGAGCGGGGTGCGCCGGAGGGCGCGGGACCGCTCGGCGTCCGGTGGTGATCGTGCGGGGGCCCGATGCGCCGCGTCGTCACTGTTCGCCCCGGGGCACGTCCGGCCCGGCGTCGAGGGCCCGCCGCGGCAGGGTCCGGGGCGCGCGCGGTCCGCGGTCCGGGTCATCGCCCGTGCCGTCCTTCGGGTCGGTCCCTGGGCCGGTACCCGGGCCGTCGGCGCGGCTGACGGCGGGCAGTCCGGCCGTGTGTCCCCCCGTGGGGCTGCCCGACAGGTCGTACATGCGAGGCAGTACGGGCCGGGGCACGACCACGGCGCCGGGCAGCCCGGGGATCTCGGCGCCGACGGCCAAGCCCCCGTTGGCGGGCGGCGGATCGGCGCGGACGGCACCGGCGACACCCGCGACCCCGGGGACACCAGCAACACCGGTGACATCGCCGAGCCCTGCGGCGCCCGCGCGGGGGCCGTCCGTGGCGTAGGGGACAGGGGGAGCCCCGGGGAGGCCGAAGGGCCCCGGAGCCTGCTGGACCCCGCCCAGCGGCCCGCCGAGCCCCTCTGTCGCCGCGTCCGACGGTCCCGGCCCGAGGCCGTCGGGCCCGGGACCTGAACCGGAGCCGGACCGGCCGTCGGAGCCGGAGCCGGAACCGGAACCGGAATCGGAACCCGAGCCGCCCTCGGCCCCCGCCTGCCCCGCCTGCCCCGGAGGCCCCTCGGACACCGGAGCCCGGGTGATCCGGGCCCCCGACGGCAGCCCGGGCACCGCGGCCGGGTGTCCGGCCTGCTCCAGCAGCGCCGAGGGCACCAGCACCACCGCCCGGGTGCCGCCGTACGGGGACGGCCGCAGCGATACCCGGACCTCGTGCCGGGAGGCGAGGCGCGCGACGACGAACAGGCCGAGCCGCAGGTCGTCGCCGAGCGCGGAGACGTCCAGCTCGGGCGGGGCGGCCAGGTACGCGTTGAACCGCTGGTACTCCTGCTCGGTCATGCCGAGCCCGCGGTCCTCGACCTCGACCGCCAGGCCCTCGGTGACCTCCTGCGCCGAGACCTGCACCTGGGTGTACGGCGGGGAGAAGGTGGTGCCGTTCTCGATCAGCTCGGCGACCAGGTGGATGACGTCGGCGACGGCCTGCCCGTCGAGCGAGACGCGCGGCACGCCCTGGACGACGACCCGGGAGTAGCTCTCGGTCTCCGAGACGGCGCTGCGCAGCACGTTGACCATGGGCACGGCATTGCGCCAGCGCCGGGCGGGCAGGGCGCCGCCGAGGATGACCAGGTTCTCGGCGTTGCGCCGCATCCGAGTGGCCAGGTGGTCGACCGCGAACAGTTCGCGCAGCAGTTCCGGGTCCTCGTGCTCGCGTTCGAGCGCGTCCAGCATGCTGATCTGCCGGTGGATCAGGATCTGGGTGCGCCGGGCGATGTTGAGGAAGACCTTCTTCGTCCCTTCGCGCCCCTGGGCCTGGTGGACGATGGCGGCGATCGCGGCCTGGCGGACGGCGGCGAGGCCCTCCGAGGCCTGCTGGACGTCGTCGCCGGCCCGCCGGGACGGCGCCCAGACGGCCGGGGCGGGCACCTGTTCCCCGGCACGCAGCCGTCCGACCACCTCGGGTATCTCCTGCTGGGCGAGCGCGAAGGTGTCGGTCCGCAGTCCGGACAGCCGCGCGGACAGCGCCCAGGCGGTCCGGATGCCACGGACCAGGCTGATCAGCAGCACCAGGGCGACGGCCGCGCTGCCGGCCAGCACTGCCGTGCGCTGTCCGGAGTCGCGGAGCAGGTGGACGGCGTAGCCCCAGGCGGCGGCGAGGCCCAGGCTGGGGACCAGCACGAGGGAGAGGAGCGGGCCGCGGAGCGAGCCGGACCGGCCGGCGCGGTGGCCCGTGCGGGGGGCCGGTATGCCTGGCATCTGATTCCTTGCTGCAGGGCCGAGTCGCGGGACCGGGACGCCGGTCCGGACCGGTGGGTCCGAGCGGCGGGGTCGATCCCGTACGGCGCGGCCGGGCTTCAGGGAGTCGGGGCCGGGGGTGCCGGAGCCGGTGACGTGCTGTCACTGCTCCGGCGCGGTGCAGCACGGCCGTCGACGGCACGGAACGCTATCAGCCCCGGGCGGCGTCGACGCAATATCAACTGGCCCGGCCCGAGGGGCTGATGGCGTCGGACTGGCGTCGGAACGGGGTTCGGGCCGGAGCGTCCGCCGGTGCATCGCCGCAGCTCGCGGCCCCCGCCCCGATGGTGCCGACGGTTCCCGGAGGGCGAGGGCAACCCCCCGAGGAATTCGCCAGGAACAGGTCAAGTGTCGTCGTGGCGGGCGGGGCCTCAGCCCGCCAGTGGCATCGGCAGCACCCGTCCGCCCCTCCCCGGCGGCTTCTCCACCGAGGCCTCCCGCTGGGCGGCGAGCTCGCTCCAGGCCCAGCTGGTCAGGTCGGACAGCTCCGCCGACCACTGCTTGCCGTACGTGCCCGAGGCGAACTGCCCGAGCCGCAGCCGCTGGACGTCCGAGGTGCCGGCCGGCGGGTAGACGTGGGTGGCGTCCCGCAGGTAGCGCTCGATGCCGAACTCGGGCTGGAGGCCGCGGGCGGCGTGGATCTCCATGGCGTTGCGCGCGGAGTCCAGCGCGTACTCGGTGTTGATGAGCTTGGCGTTCATCAGCTCGGCGTCGCAGGCGCGGCCGTGGTCGAGCAGGTGGGAGGCGTGGTAGGCGGCGAGCCTGGCGGTCATCAGCCGGGACTGCATCTCGCCCAGCTTGAGCATGATGTTCGGGAGCTGGCTGAGCGGCTGGCCGTACAGGACGCGCCCCCCGGCGAACCGGACGGTGTCCTCGACGATCGCGGTGTGGATGCCGAGCGCGACGGCGGCGAGGTTGATCCGGCCGTAGAGGGTGGAGGAGGAGTAGGCGACGTCCAGCCCCTGCCCCTCCCGGCCGAGCCGGTTGCCGGCCGGGACGCGGCAGTCCTCCAGGAGGATCTCGCCGAAGCTGAAGCCGTGCAGCCCGCTCTGCGACCCGGGGGAGCCGGTGCGGAACCCGGGCCGGTCGCTCTCGACCAGGAAGGCGGACAGGCCCCGGCTGCCCCGGCCGGTGCGCAGGACCACGCCGTGCACGTCCCCGATGTGGGAGTTGCCGACGAACCACTTGCGGCCGTTGAGCACGTACTCGTCGCCGTCGCGCACCGCCGTGCCGGTCATCCCGAGCACGTGCCCGCCGGATTCCGGTTCGGTGACGGCGATGGTCGGCAGGCACTCCCCGGAGGCGAACTTCGGCAGCCACTTGCGGCGTTGGGCCTGGGAGCCGTAGTGGAGGACCTTGGCCACGCCCAGCTGGGAGGCCTGCGCGATCGAGCCGGCGGCCCCGCTGACCCGGGCCAGCTCCTCGATGATCACGGTCTTGGCGACGTGCCCCAGGCCGAGGCCGCCGAACTCCCGCGGGATCGTCACGCCGATCCAGCCCTGGCGGGCGATCTGTCGGGCCAGCTCGAACTCGATCTTCCGCTCGGCCTCCATCCCGGCCACCCGCGGACGCACCTCCTTCTCCGCGAAGTCACGGACCTCGGCGCGAAGCTCCTCGTGACGGTCGTCGGTGAAGTAGTCCATCGCCATGCTCCGGTCCTCTCGGTGGGTGCGGTGCCGTGCCTCCGTTCGTGCCGTCGATGCCGCTCCGGCAACCCCGCGGGGGGCGGTGGGTGTGCGGGAGTTCCGGCCGGTCGCCCCGGTGCGATCGGCGCATGCGTCACCGGGCGGTGTCCCGGTGGCGGGCATCGTCCGTGTCTTCGGCAGGGCTCATTGTTGTATGGGGTGCCGGGGCAGCCCAGAGTCGATCTTGGATTGGCGCGATTCGGCCCGTCCCCGCCCGGAGGGGTTTCGCCCCGGCCCCGGCCGGGAATCGATCTTCGCTTCCGTGACGGTCCGTCGACCGGTCGTTCACGTGCAGTTTTGACTGGCCATCGGCAAGGCTGAGGAACGGTCGATCGGGACGGTCCGGCTGTTCTGATGTCTGGTTACATGTGCGCCATGACTGATGTGATGAGCACTCAAGGCCAGTTCCCGGGTGCCTCCGGCGAGTCCGCGCGAACCCGCAGGCTGCGCGGCCTCGGGCTCAACGACCCGTCCGCGGACGAGGCCTTCGACCGCTTCGCCCACCTCGCAGCCAGTATCACGCGCGCTCCCATCGCGATGGTCAACTTCATCAATGACGAACGCCAGATGTTCCGCGGGCTCTACATCCCGCCAAGTTCGACCGATGCCAGGGCCGAGGACGGATCGTCCTGGGCGGACCGCGGCATCGCGTTCGACCTCCCCACCCGCGAGATGCCGCTGAGCCACGGCTTCTGCCCGCACGTCGTCGCCCAGCGCTCCCCCCTCGCCCTCGACGACATCCTCGCCTACCCCCGGTTCGCCGGGAACCCGGTGGTGGACGAACTCGGCGTCCGCGCCTACCTCGGCGCTCCGCTCGTCGACGACACCAACACCGTCATCGGCACCGTCTGCGTCCTCGACCGGGAACCCCGGCAGTGGGGGCGCGAGCGGCTGCGCGACATCCAGCACCTCGCCGAGGCGCTGCTCTCCGAGATCCGGCTGCGCGACAGCCTGCTCGCCCAGCGCCAGGAGATGTTCGCCGCCTTCGACGGCTCGCCGTTCCCCATCATGCTCACCGAGGGCCCGGTCCAGGAGATCCGGTACGCCAACGCCCAGCACACCGACACCTTCGGCGCGCCGACGGCCTACGGGACGATCGGCGCCGCCTACCCGCAGCTCGGTGCCGCCGGCCTCGAACAGACCGTCGTGGAGGCGTACCACACCGGTCGCACCGCCGTCCTCGACGGCGTCCGGATCGATTCCGCCCGTCCCGACGCGCAGCGCGGACGGCAGGTGTTCAGCTTCACCTGCACCCCGCTGCGGGCCGCGCTCACCGGACGGATCAACGGCGTCCTCACCGTCGGCATGGACATCACCGCCCAGTCCCGCACCGAGGAGGAGCTCGGCACGCTGGCCGCCCTGCTCGTCGACCGGCTCCAGCAGAGCGGCGCCTCCGTGCCCGGCCGCTCCGCCGTCGCCGGCGGGGCCGGACCCGGCCTGCCGGCCTGAACCCCGGCCGGGTGCGGACCGTCCACCACCGTGGCGGGGCGCCTCTCACCCCCGTGGAGAGGACCCCGCCACGCTGCCGTCCGGCGCCGGGAGTCCGCCGGAAGTCCGTCGGGTGCCGTTCCCGTGCTTGTCCGTGTCCGCCGGGCACTGCCGGAGGCCCGCCGCCCGGGCCGAGCGGGTGAACCCTCCCCGCTCCGCCGCCCCGACCGGGCCCGTGCCCGGGGCACCGGATGGTAGGCATGGGCCGCATGGACTGGTTCGCCGCCCCCGACTACTGGCTGAGCCGGCTGCTCGTCCAACGCCTGCTCGCCGCGCTCTACCTGATCGGATTCCTTGCCGCCGCCGGGCAGTTCCGCGCGCTCATCGGCGCCGACGGGATGCTGCCGGTGCCCCGTTTCACCGCCCGGGTCCCGTTCCGCCGGTCGCCCGGCCTGTTCCACCTCCACTACAGCGACCGGTTCTTCGCCGCCGTCGCCTGGAGCGGTGCCGGGCTCGCCGCAGCCGTTGCGGCCGGGCTCGGCGACGCCGTCCCGCTCTGGGCGTCGATCCTGCTGTGGGCGGTGCTCTGGATCCTCTACCTCTCCATCGTCAACGTCGGGCAGACCTGGTACTCCTTCGGCTGGGAGTCCCTGCTGCTCGAAGCAGGCTTCCTCGCCGCCTTCCTGGGCGACGCCGACACCGCCCCGCCCACCCCGGTGCTGTGGCTGATGCGCTGGCTGGCCTTCCGGGTCGAGTTCGGCGCCGGACTGATCAAGCTGCGCGGCGACAGCTGCTGGCGCGACCTGACCTGTCTCCAGTACCACCACGAGACCCAGCCGATGCCCGGACCGCTCAGCTGGTTCTTCCACCACCTGCCCGCCCCGCTGCACCGGGTCGAGGCCGCCGTCAACCACATCGTCCAACTCGTCGTACCGGTCGGCCTGCTGCTGCCGCAGCCGGTCGCGAGCGGCGCGGCCTGCGCCGTCATCGCCACCCAGCTCTGGCTGGTCGCGTCCGGCAACTTCGCCTGGCTCAACTGGCTGACCATCGCCCTCGCCCTCGCCGCCGTCGAACCGGCCCGCCTCGGCCTGCCCGTCCAGCCCCGCGCCTACCCCGGCACCCCGGTCTGGTACGAGGTGCTGGTGATCGCGCTGACCGCCGCCGTCGTGGTGCTCAGCTACTGGCCGGTGCGCAACATGATCTCCCGCGGCCAGGCCATGAACCGCTCCTTCAACCGCCTGCACCTCGTCAACACCTACGGCGCCTTCGGCAGTGTCAACCGGTTCCGCCAGGAGGTGGTGGTCGAGGGCACCGACGAGACGGTGCTCACCCCGCACACCGTCTGGCGCGAGTACGGCTTCAAGGGCAAGCCCGGCGACGTGCGCCGCCGCCCGCGCCAGTTCGCGCCCTACCACCTGCGGCTCGACTGGCTGATGTGGTTCGCCGGCATCTCCTCCGCCTACGCCCGCCCCTGGTTCCTCCCCTTCGTCGCCCGCCTGCTGTCCGGCGACCGGGCCACCCTGCGCCTGCTGCGCCACAACCCCTTCCCGGACGCCCCGCCGACCCACGTCCGGGCGACCCTCTACCTCTACCGGTTCACCGATTGGCGCGAATTGCGGGAAACCGGCGCGTGGTGGCACCGCACCGCGCTCGGCGAATACCTCGCGCCGGTCGATCTGCAGGCCCTCGGCCGGGCCGGCTACCGGCCGCCGCTCGGCCGGCCGGGCCCGGCGCGGGGACGTGGCGTCCGGGAGATGCCGATGGAGCGGTTCCGCCGCGGCGACCGTCGGGCCGAGGGCCGTCCCGACAGCCGTCCCGACAGCCGTCCCGGCGGCCGTCCCGGCGGCCGCACCGGCGGCCGCACCGGCCGCCGGCCGGAGCCGCCTGTCGGAGGGCCGCGCGAGGAGCCGTGAGCAGCGGAGACACCCGTCCGGACCAACGCCCGACCACCCGGGCGGACCGCCCGAGTGGCGGCCAGGCGGGCGGTATGGCATACGACACCCGCCCGTCGGGGCGGTGGGTGCGTGCAAGCCTCGAACGGGCACCCGTATTCTGGGCCTCCACAACCGGCAGCCCGCCCGCGCGCCCCCCAGCCCCGCCTCAGGGGCGAACCCGCGCAACCGGTCCGCCGCCCCCTCGCCGCCAGCCCCGCCGTCGTCGCCCAGAACCGGACCTCACATGACAGTGCTTCACTCGCGCAACGCCGACGCAGCCGACCCGGCGGACGTCGCCGACGCCGCAGACGTCAAGGACCCCCAGGACGCCGCCGCGGAGCCCGACCTCCGCGAGGACCTCGGCCGCTACGCCGAGCTCGGGGCCTTCACGCTCACCGCCGAGACCCACGCCTGGTACGCGGCCGTCGACACCGTCGCCACCCCCGAGGACGCCCGCGCCGCCTCCACGGCCCTCGCCGAACTGCGCGGCAGCGACCTCCAGCAGACCTGGGAGGCCGTCACCGCCCTCGCCGCCGACGTCAAGCTGGATGAGCCCGACACCGTCGCCAAGACCGCGCTGCTGGTCGAGATGCTCCAGCGGGTGCACCGCACCTCCACGGCCCTCTTCCCCGCCGCCTACGATGCCGACCTCGGCACCCTCGCCGCCGCCACCGCCGACAGCACCTGGCGCCGCGAGAACGGCGTCAAGCTCTCCTGGCTGCGCGGCCGCTCGCTGCGCAAGCAGGCCGTCGCACTCGCCACCGACCGCCGCATCCGCCGGGAGGACCTGCACGAGGCCCTCACCTCCGCCGAGATCGAGCGCCGCGCCTGGGCCGCGCTCGCCCCGGCCGGCACCCTCCCGCGAGTGCCCGGCGACGGCGCCCTGGTCGACCGCACCGCCCAGGCCTTCGAGGCGATCAACACCGGCCTGCGCGGCCTCGCCCGGCTGCTGCCCGACCACGACCTGGACGGGCTGCCCTTCGCCGAGCTGATCGACCTGGTCGAGCGGCTCGCCGCCGACGAGGGCACCCTCTACCGCCTGCCCACCATCCGCGGCCTGCGGGTCGGCCTGGAGGAGGCCGGCCTCGCCGACCTGCTCGCCGAACTCGCCGCAGCCAAGGCCGACCGCCGCGCTGCCGAGGCCGCGTACACGGCCCGCCAGGCGCTGGTCGCCGGGCAGCGGGACGGGCTCGGGGAGAAGGCCACCGCCACGGGGGATGCGGCGGTCGAGGCGCAGCCCGAGGCCGAGGTCGCTGCCGAGGCGACGGACGAGGTCGCTCCCGAGGCCGCTGCCGAGGTCGACGGCGAGGCCGGTGCCGAGGAGGTTGTGGCCGAGAAGGCCGGGACCGAGGAGTCGGCGGACCTGGCTGACGCCGAGGCGGCTGCCCTGCAGGCGCTGGCCGGTGGGCAGCGGGACGGGCTGGGGGAGAAGGCCCCGGCTCCGGTGAACGCTCCGGTGGAGGAGGCCGACGAGGCGCCCGCGGCCGCTGAGGCAGAGGCCGAGGTCAAGCCTGAGGTCGAGGCCGAGATCAAGTCTGAGGTCGAGACCGACGCCGACGCCGAGACCGACGCCGAGGCCGAGGCGGAGACGTCGTCGGACACGGGTGTCGCGGACGATGAGCCGGCGACGGAGCAGGCCGACGAGGAGGCCCAGGCCGCGGTGGTCACCCTCCCGGCGCCCTCCCCGGCGGCCGACGACCTGGTGGCGGCTGCGACCGCCGCCCTGGCCGAGGCCGAGGCCGAGGACGACACCCCTGCGGAGACGGAACCGGAGGCCGACCCGGCCGCCGAGGTCGTTGAGGTCGAGGAGCCCGCCGCCGAGGTCGTGGCCGAGGAGCCGGTCGTCGAGGTTGCGGCCGAGGTTGCGGCCGAGGCTGAGACCGTGGTCGAGGTCGAGGTCGAGGTCGCTCCGGTGGCCGAGACGGAGCCCGAGTCCGTCGTGACGGAGCCCGACGTCGAGGAGCCGATCGCCGAGGTCATCGACGCCGTTGAGGCTGAGGTGAACGTGGTGGAGGAGCCCGCCGCCGAGACCGATGCGCCGGCGATCGAGATTGCCGAGAGTGCCGCCGAGGTCGGGGCCAAGGCCGAGGTCGAGGCCGAGCCGGTGGCTGTCGCGGTGGAGCCCACCGTCGACGAGCCGGCCGCGGAGGTGGACGAGCCTGCCGTTGCGGTCGAGGCCGAGGTTGAGACGGCTGAGGCCGTGGTCGCCGAGGCGGCTGCCGAGCCCGAGCCGGTCACCGAGCCCGAGCCCGCTGTCGAGGAGCCCGTCGTCGAGACCGAGCCCGAGGCGGTTGCGGTGGAGGCGGCGGAGCCGGTGGTCGAGGCCGAGGAGCCTACCGTCGCGCCCGAGCCCGAGCCGGCCGTTGAGGTCGCAGCCGAGCCCGAGCCCGAGCCCGAGCCCGAGCCCGTGCCCGTCGCCGCTGCCGAAGCCCCCGCCGCCGAGCCGGAGGCCGACGTCCGTCCCGTGAAGCCGGACTTCACGCCCGGTCGCCCCGTTACGGCCTACTCCGCCGACGAGTTGCTCGCCGTCGTGCGGTGGGTGGACGGCGACGGCGTCGAGCGGACCGACGAGGAACTGCTGCGGGCGGCCATGAAGGAGCTGGGCTTCGCCCGCCTCGGTCCCCGGATCAAGGAGGCGCTGGGCGCCGCCGTCACCGCCGCGCGCGGCTGACGAAACAAGCCGGTACGGCCGCAAGGCCGCAGGGCACAGGGCCCGGGACGCGAACACGCGTCCCGGGCCCTGTCACGTTCCGGGGCACCCGCCCTCAGCCGGTGCCTTCCCTCCCGCCCTCGCTTCGTACCCCCGTGTCATCGGCGGCCGTCGGTGAGTGGCGGTCGTCCTACGAGGCGCCTGTTCCGCCGCCCGGACCGTACGGGTGATCGAGGGCCCGTCGCAGCACGGCGGGGGCGTTCACCAGCGAGGGGCCGTACCAGGTCAGGTGCCGTCCGCTGACCAGCGCCGCCGGCGTGCCCGGGAACGCCTCCGGGCCGTCCTCGGCGGTGAAGCGGTACGGCTCGTCCGGCAGGACCACCAACTCGGTTCGGCAGGCGAGCAGTTCGGGCAGTGGAACGGCCGGGTAGCGCTCGGGGTGGTCGGCGTGGACGAGCCGCAGGCCCAGGCGGCGCAGCAGGTCCCCGGCGAAGGTGTCGCGGCCGAGGACCATCCACGGGCGGCGCCAGATCGGCACGACGGTCCGCGGGCCGTCGCCCGGCGCGGGAGTGCCGCCGCTCCCGACCGGGGCCCAGGCCGCCTCCGCCTCGTCCAGCCAGGGCGGCCGGGGCAGTCCGCAGGCGGTGGTCAGCAGCCGGTGCAGGGAGCGGAGGGCGTCGTCCAGGGTGCGGATGTCGGTGACCCAGACCGGGATGCCGGCCGCCCGCAGCGCGTCCAGGTCGGGGCGCCGGTTCTCCTCGTCGTTGGCGAGGACGAGGTCCGGCGCGAGCGCGAGGATGCGTGGGACGTCCGGGTTCTTGGTGCCGCCGATCCGGGTGACGGACAGGTCGGCGGGGTGGCTGCACCAGTCGGTGGCGCCGACCAGCAGCCCGGGCGCGGTGGCGGCGACCGCCTCGGTCAGCGAGGGCACCAGCGAGATCACCCGGCGGGGCGGACGCGGCCCGAGCCGGACGGGGAGGTCGAGATCGTCGCGCGGGACGGTGGGGACGGCCATCCGGCCAGCCTACGTCCGGCTCCGGGGCGAGGGGGTGCGCCGACGACGACCGGGCGCGAATCGCGGGGAACCCATCGGCCCGGCCGCCCGACTACCTGGTCCGGGTCCGCAGTACGGGCCTTCGGTACGACCAGCCACGACCCAGCCACGACCACCCACGACAAGCACCGAGCGCGGTCACCAGCGCGGTCACCAACAGCGTCACCGAGCACGGTCACCTACCAGGAGAGAGTTGTCATGCGCCCTCGCGTCGCCTGCGGAATCGCAGCCGCCGTCGCCCTGTTCGCCACGGCCTGCGGAAGCGGGACCGGGGGCGGGCCGAGCGCCTCCGTCACCGTCCGGGACGACCCGGGCGGTAGCTTCCCCGTCAAGGTCGCCGACTGCGCGGGCAAGGCGACCAGCATCGCCAAGGCGCCCTCCAGGATCGTCACCAGCAATGCCGCCGGCCTGGAGCTGATGCTCCAACTCGGCGCGGGCGAGCGGGTGATCGGCACCGGCTTCCCGCCCGGCAAGGGCGCCCTGCCCGCCGCCGTCGCCGAGCAGGGCGCCAAGGTGCCGGTGCTCGGGGACAAGGGCATACCCAAGGAGAAGCTGCTCGGCTCCGGCGCCGACCTCTACGTGGACACCTTCGGCGCGATGCCGATGATGGGCGGCGGCGCCACCGGGCCGAGCGAGGAGGAGTACGCGGCGGCCGGCATCCAGCACGTGTACCTGCTCTCCACGGCCTGCGCCGGGACGCCGAAGGCCGCCAAGGCGCCGCGCACCGACCTCGCCGGGATCGAGGAGGACGTCCGCCGGCTGGGCGCCGTCACCGGCACCGCCGCGCGGGCGGAGGAACTGGTCGCCGGGATGGAGAAGCAGCTCGGCGAGGTCCGCACCGCGCTCGCCGCCGTGCCGGAGGGGCAGCGGCCGAGCTACTTCGTCTTCGACTTCGACGCCGGCACCAAGCAGCCGGTGGCGGTCTGCGGCCGGCAGGTCGCCAACGCCGTGATCACCCAGGCCGGGGCGCGCAACGTGTTCGCCGACTGCGACGCCGACTTCAAGCCCGGCTCCTGGGAGGACGTGGTCGCCAAGAACCCCGACTGGATCCAGCTGGCCGTGCGCAACCGGGGCAGTGAGGAGGCCACCCGCAAGGCCTTCGACGAGGCCGAGGCCTTCCTGAAGGGCTTCCCCGCGACCCAGGGCCTGAAGGCCGTCCAGGAGGGGCACTTCGTCCGGCTCGGCTCCGAGGTGACCACCATCGCGGGGGTGCGCAACGCCGAGGCCGTCCGGCAGATCGCCGCCACCGTCCACCCGGACCTCGTCAAGAGCCCGGACCCCGCGAAGAGCCCCGACCCCGTCAAGAGCGGGCAGTAGCCGGTGACGTCGGCCATCCCTCGCAACGAGCGCGGCGAAGCCCGCCCGGCCCGCACCCTGCGGGCCGGGCCGCTGGCCGCCGCCCTCGCCGTCGCCCTGGTGCTCGCTCTGACCGTCGCCGTCTCGCTCGGCTCGGTGGACGTCCCGCCCGGCGAGGTCTGGTCGGTGGTCGCCCGCCGGCTCACCGGCCGGGCCCCCGAACCCGGCACCCACGACCTCATCGTCTGGCAACTGCGAGTTCCGCGCGCCCTGTTGGCGGCCGTGGTGGGCGCCGGACTCGGCCTGGTCGGCACCGCCGTACAGGCCCTGGTCCGCAACCCGCTCGCCGACCCCTACCTGCTCGGCATCTCCTCCGGTGCCTCGCTGGGCGCGGTCGCCGCCATCGTCCTCGGCACCACCCTCGGGCTCCAGCTCTCCTTCGGCAGCGCGCTCGGCCTCACCGTCTCCCTGGCGGCGTTCGCCGGCGCGCTCGCCGCGTTCTCGCTGGTCTGGCTGATGGCCCGGCGCGGCGGCGGCTTCTCACCGCTGCGGCTGGTCCTCGCGGGCATCGGCATCGCCCAGTTCCTCGGCGGCATCACCAGCTACCTGGTCCTGCAGACCCGCGACGAGCAGCAAACCAGGGGCGTGCTGTTCTGGCTGATGGGCAGCCTCGGCGGCGCCGTCTGGGCCCAACTCGCCGTCCCAGCCGTCGCCGTGGCGTTCGGGCTGGCCCTGCTCCAGGCCCGCGCCCGGGGGCTCAACGCGATGCTGATGGGCGATGAGACGGCCGCCGGGCTCGGCGTGGACGTCACCCGGCTGCGCCGCGAGGTCTTCGTGGTCACCAGTGTGCTCACCGGGGTGCTGGTCGCCGTCTCCGGGGCGATCGGCTTCGTCGGGCTGATGGTGCCGCACGTGTGCCGGCTGCTGGTCGGCGGCGACCACCGGCGGCTGCTGCCGCTGTCCGCGCTCACCGGGGCGCTGCTGCTGGTCGTCGTCGACACGGTGGCCCGCACCGCCCTGGACGGCCAGGAACTGCCGATCGGCGTGGTCACCGCCGTCCTCGGCGCGCCCACCCTGCTCTACCTGCTGGATCGACGACTGGAGCGCAGTTGAGGATCGCCGTCGAGGACCTGAGCGTCGCCCTGGCCGGCCGGACGGTGCTGGCCGGGGCCAACCTGATCGCCGAGGAGGGGGAGATCGCCGGACTGGTCGGACCCAACGGCAGTGGCAAGTCCAGCCTGCTGCGCACCGTCTACCGGCACCTGCGGCCCAGCGCCGGCCGGGTGCTGCTGGCCGGGCGGGACCTCGCGGAGCTGCGGCCCGCGCAGTCCGCCCGGCACATCGGGGCACTGCCCCAGGAGCGCGGCGGGGACTTCGAGTTGAGCGTCCGCGAGGTGGTCGCGATGGGCCGCACCCCGTACAAGCGGGCCTTCGCGGCCGACGACGCCGAGGACCACCGGATCACCTCCGAGGCGTTGACCAGGGTCGGCATGGCCGAGGTCGTCGACCGACGGTTCGCCCAGCTCTCCGGCGGTGAACGGCAACGGGTGCTGCTGGCCCGGGCGCTCGCCCAGCAGCCGGACGTCCTGGTGCTGGACGAGCCGACCAACCACCTGGACGTCCGGCACCAGGTGGAACTGCTCGCCCTGCTCAGGGAGCAGCGCCGCACCACCCTGGTCGCCCTGCACGACCTCAATGCCGCCGCCTCGGTCTGCGACCGGCTGCACGTCCTGCACGGCGGCGCCCTGGTCGCCTCCGGGACACCGCGCGAGGTGCTGACCGCCGAGCTGCTGGCCGAGGTCTTCGGCGTACGGGCGGCGGTGGTCGAACACCCCCTCACCGGCGATCCGTTGATCGCCTTCGACCACCGGTCCCCGGCAGTGGCGCAGGCGGCCGTGCCGGGGCGGTAGCCCGTACCGGCGCTCCTGCTAGTGGCACTCGTAGTGGCTCGGCCGACCGTCCCGCAGGACCAGCCGGCCGAGCCGCGCGGCCTCCGCGCTGCGCAACAACTCGCGCTCGCCGCCGTTGCGGTGGAGCACCGCGGAGTGCCAGGGCGTGATCCAGGCGTCGGCCGCCGCCAGCAGCCGGATGCCGAACTTGGACGCCCCAGCCGGCTGCGGGTGGATGGAGAGCCGGACGGCGCGCGGGTGGTGCTCGGCGATCAACTCGCCCCAGGCGCGGCTGCGCTGGATCACGCCGTAGGCGCGGCGGCGGCACTCCCGCTGGAGGGCGGAGCGGGTGCCGGTGAAGCCGACGGTGTCCTCGGTGAGGAAGCGGGTGATGCCCCGGTAGAGCCGCAGGGTCTCCTCCTCGGTCAGCACCTGTTCGCGCAACTCCTCGACGCTCGGCGCGTACCGGGCGTGCACCCGGGCGCGCTTCTCGTCGTACGGGAGGTCGCCGAGGACGGCCCGCAGGTCGAAGGTGTCGAGGCGGGTCAGGCCCTCGCGGGCGATCATGGCGGTCAGGGCGTCCGAGTATGCGTCTATGTGGTCGTCCGGGACGTTGATCAGGTCGCCGAAGATGTGCCCGTCCGAGCAGATCAGGATCCGGGCGCCGGGTGCGTACAGACGCCCGATCTCGGCGCACAGCCCGTCGAGGAAGGTCAGCGACAGCCGTTCGCCCTCGTCCGGCAGGTGGCCGAGCACCTTCGCGGGGTTCGGCGACTTGCAGGGGAAGCCGGGCAGGGTCAGGACGATCGGTTCGCCGGCGGTGATGAAGTCCGCCAACTGGGCCAGCTGGAGCGGGAAGTGCTCCGGGCGGGCGTCGAACTCCGGGTCCGCGGCCCGACGGTGCGGTAGCAGCAGACCGAGGACGCGGGCGGCGAGCCGCTCGGCCGCGGGGCGGTCCGCGGGGTCGGTGGCGGTGGTGACGGCGGTGACGGCGGTGGCAGGGGTGGTGGCGGCAGGGGCGGTGCCGACGGGCGGCATGGGGGTCCTCCACGGAAGGTGGTGCGGTGCGGCTTCGGGCGTCAGGTGTCGGGCTCCGGGCGGTCGGAGCCGGCGTGCGTGATCGGGGGCGTGCGGGCGGGGGTGCGATGTGCCCCGGGGGTGCGAGGCGCCCTGGGGTCAGCGGCGCTGGTCGTAGGCGACCGGCAGCCGGTTCACTCCGCGCGCCAGGACGGCGGGGATCCAGGCCAGGTCCGCCAGACCGTCGCCGGGCGCCTCGGCCGGGCGCAGGCCGGGCAGCCGGGTGAGCAGGGTGGCGAGGGCGACCTGGAGCTCGGCCCGGGCGAGTGCGGCGCCGGGGCAGTAGTGGATGCCGTGGCCGAAGGCCAGGTGGGCGTTGGGGGTGCGGTCCAGGTCGAGGCGGTCGGGATCGGGGAACTGCTCGTCGTCGCGGTTGGCGGCGCAGAGCGAGACGATCACGGAGTCGCCGGCCGGGACAACGGTGCCGAACAGGTCGCTGTCCTCGGCGAAGAACCGCCAGGTGGTGAGCTCGAACGCGGCGTCGTGGCGCAGCAGTTCCTCCACGGCCCGGGCGAGTCGGCCGGGCTCGTCGATACCCTCGCGCAGCCGGGCGAGCTGCTCGGGGTGGCGCAGCAGGGTGACCAGCATGGTGGTGATCTGGTTGGTGACCGGCTCCTGCCCGGCGACCAGCAGCTGGAAGACCATCGAGTCGAGCTCCGCGCGGCTCAACTCGCCCGCGTCATGGGCGTGGACGAGCCGGCCCAGCAGGTCCTCGGGGGCCACCCAGCCGCGCTCCCGGCAGTCGACGCGCTTGCGGGCGACGACATCGGCGATGTACGTCTGGAGGCCGCGCAGCCGTGCCTCGTACGCCGGTCGGCCGGGGTCCTGCGGGCCGACCGGCTGGACCACCTTGCCCCAGTCCCGGTCGAAGCGCTCGGCCAACTCGGGCGGCAGGCCGATGACTTCGGAGAGCACCCGGAATGGGTAGTGGGCCGCGAAGCCCGCCACCAGGTCCGCGCCGCCGTACGGCGGCAGTTCGTCGACCAGCGCGTCGGCCAGCTCCTGGAACCGGGGTCGAAGCGACTCCACCCGGCGCGGGGCGAAGGCGTCGAGCACGAGCCTGCGCATCGAGGTGTGCTTGGGCGGGTCCTGGTGGAGCAGATGGACCTGGAGCTGCGAGTGCTGCGGCTCGGGCATGATCGACGCGAGGCGGCGCCAATTGTCGTTGCCCAGGCTGTGGTTCTTGCCCAGGCGGGGGTCGTTGAGGGCTGCGTGGGCGGCCCGGTGGCCGGTGACCAGCCAGGCGTGGATGCCGCTCGGGAACTCCACCCGGTGCACCGGCCCGGCCTCGCGCATCCGCCGGTAGAGCGGGTACGGGTCGCGCTTGTAAGCCGGGCCGTACAGCGGGACGGGGGAGGGGAGCCGGTCGTACCCGTACGGGCAGCGCGGGGCTTCGTCGTCGGCGGCGGCCGGGGCGGTGGCCGTGTCGGTGATCGAGTCGGGGCTCGTGTCGGTCATCTGGGGGTCCTTCGATGCGGGGCGATGCGGGGCGATGCGGTGTGTTGTGGCGTGTTGTGGGTGTGGGGCGGATGTGGGACAGATGCGGGGCGGGGCGGGCGGTGCGGGGTACTCAGGCCTCGGGGCGGCGGTGCAGGGCGAGCAGGACGACGGCGGTGGCCGCGACCAGGGCGGCCAGGGCGATCCCGGCGCGCGTCCCGGTGGTGTCGTGGGGCGCGGCGAGAGCGGCGGCGGTGCCGAGGGCCGGGCCGAGCGCGAAGCCGAGGCTGCGGGCGAGTTGGACGGCGGAGCCGGCGGTGGCGAGCTTCCCGGGCGGGGAGGCGGACATCACCAGGGCCTGGGTGGGGCCGCCGTTGAGGCCCATCCCGGCGCCGGCGAGGGCGAGTCGCGCGGCGATGTCGAGGGCGGACCAGTTCGGGTCCAGCGGGGCGAGCAGGGCCAGGCCGAGGGCGGTGACGGCGGCACCGGTGAGCGCGGTCGGGCGGGCGCCCCAGCGGTCGGCCAGCCGGCCGCCGACCCGGCCGGCCAGCACCATGCCGAGCGGGAACGCCAGCATGGTGAGTGCGGTGGCGGTGGCGCTCTCGCCCAGGGGGCCGCGCAGGTGCTGGGCGAGCAGGTAGTGGCAAGCCGCGAATCCGGCGGCGAGGGCCAGCACCGAGGCATTGGCCCCGGCGGTCCCGGCGGCCCGAAGTACCTCGGCCACCGGCCGGCCGCCCGGGCGGCGCAGCCAGAGCAGCACCAGCGGTACGGCGGGCAGGGCGAGCAGCAGCCACAGCGGCGTCCGCGGGGCCAGGGTGAGCCCGAGCAGGGTGGCGGCCACGGCGGCGCCGATCAGCGCGGCGTCGCCGAGCGAGGACCGGTCGGGCGGCCGCAGCCCGCCGCGGCGCGGGGCGTGGCGCCGCACGATCAGGACGGCGGCCAGGCAGACCGGCAGCTTGACGAGGAAGATCGCCCGCCAGCCCAGGTGGTCGAGCAGCAGCCCGCCGAGCACCGGTCCGGTGACGGCGCCGAGCGGACCGAGCGTCGCGGGCACGCTCATCGCCCGGCCGCGCAGCTCGGGCCGGACCGAGGTGGCGGCGAGCACCGGCATCAGGACGAAGAGCACGGCTCCGAAGGCACCCTGGAACAGCCGCGCCGCGATCAGCCACCCGGCCCACGGGGCACAGGCCGCCAGCACGCTGCACAGGGCGAAGCAGCCGACGGCGAGCAGCAGGGCAGAGCGGGTGCCGACCTGGTCCAGCCATCGCCCGGCGGGCAGCAGTAGTGCGACGAGCGGGAGTTGGTACCCCAGGGCGGCCCATTGGGCGACCCCGGGGGAGACGTGCAGGCCGGCCGCGATGTCGGTGAGCGCGAGGTTGACCACGTTCATGTCGAGCATCGCGACGAAGGACAGCAGGCCGGCGGCCACCACCAGGCTCCAGCGGTCCACCGGCTCGCGCTGATGGATCGTCAGATTTTCGGCGGTCGGGGGTGGTTGCACTGTCATGAAGTCCCTCCGTCTCCCGTGCTGCCGGACCGGACGCCGCCTCGGCGGCGGGGTCCGGTACAGCAGTCGGTGGCGCAGGGGCTCCGGTTCCGAACATCTGGGGGATTTCTTGCGGAGGTGCGGCGCAGGGCGGTGGCGGGTGACAACTTTCAGCGGACAGATGACAGATTTCGAAATCTGTCATCTGTCCGCTGTCGGTTGTTCGCCGTCGGCCGTCGATCGTTCGCCGCCCGCCCGCCCGCCGACGGCCCGCCGCTCAGCAGGCGGTCGCGAGCTCCCCGGCCTCGGCGGCGCGCAGGCGGGCCACCAGTTCCTCCCGGGCGCGGGCGACCCGGGAGCGGACCGTTCCGACGGGGCAGCCGGCGACTTCGGCTGCCTCGGCATAGCTCAGGCCGACCACCTGTGTCAGCACGAAGGCCTCCCGCCGCTGGGCGGGCACCCGGTCGAGCAGGTCGCCGAGCGCGATGCCGTCCTCGAACCCGGCCGTCGGTGTGCCACCCTGCCGCTCCGCCGCTTCCTGCCAGTCCGGCAGTGCCGTGCAGCGCGGCCGGGCGGCGGCCATCCGGTACCGGTCGATCACCGCGCGCCGGGCGATCGACAGCAGCCAGGTCCGGGCCGAGGAGCGCCCCGCGAACGCGGGCAGGCCGCGCAGGGCGCGCAGGAAGGTCTCCTGGGCGAGGTCGTCGGCGGACTGCACGTCGGTCAGGTGGGCGACGAAGCGCCAGACGTCCCGCTGGGTCGCCCGGACGAAGGCCTCGACGTCGGCCGGCCGGCCGGAGCGGGCGGTCAGTGCCAGCGCGGTGAGCTGATCGTCATCCACGGTGGCCCCCCACCCGGCCGGTCCCGGCATCACGGCCGTGCGGGACGATGGTCATATGAGATGCGCGCAGTTTCGGACAGCTTTGTCCGCCCGGCTCGACGGCGAACCGAGCGGCCTGCCGGAGGCCCGGCTGGACAAGCACGTCGCGCGCTGCCACGGCTGTCAGGAGTGGCTGGCCCGGGCCGAACAGCTGCGCGCTCGGGTAAGAGCGGGCGCTGCCGACGGGCCCTCGCCCGAGTGGTCGGCCCGGCTGCTGGCCGGCCTCGGCGAGGACCGGCCGGGAGATCGTGCTCCGAACGGTCCGCAGGCCGTCGAGCGGTAGGCGCGGCCAGGGCGCCCGAAGGGGCGGGAACGGCAGGACGGGGGCGCCGGCCGGAGCCGGTGCGCCGTCGAAGTGAGGCATGGGAAGGTCCCGAGGGGAAGGCGGGGGCGGCACCGCGCAGCGCGGCACCGTCGGCGTCCGGGGGCAGCCGCGCGGCACGCCGGCCCTGAGGGGGCGCGGCGGCGGACGCGGGCCCGCGCCCTGGCGGCACGACGGCACAAGGCTTGGCCGTACGGCAGGGCGACCTGCCCGTCGCGAGAGTCCCGATGGCCGGGGGCGGCCGGGGTGAGAAGGGGTGCGGCGGGCGCGTCAGCAGGCGAGGGCGAACGCCGGCGGCCCACGCCGGACCACGGCATGCGTGAGCAGCACCGACCGGGGCGGCCGGGCCCGGTCGTCGACCGGGCGGGGCGGTGCCGGGGCCCGGTGGCCGAAGGGGCGCGCGAACAGTGCCAGCAGCGGGAGCAGCAGGGCCCCCGCGACCACCGAGCCGAGCGCGCCGAGCAGTTCGAAGAGTCGGACCAGTGCCGCGTCGCCGCGCCAGAGCAGGAGCGCACACGCCAGCGCGGCGAGCACGTGGGCGGCGGCCATCCCCGGCGACATGCCGTGGGACATCCCGTGCGCCATGTCGTGCGCCGGTCCCTGCGTCGACCCGCCGACCAGATCCTGCGCCGCGTCGTACGACCCGTCACCGTGGAACGTTCCGTCCGGCATCGCGTGCGGCCCCGCGGGCATGCCGGTCGTGCCTGCCATCCCGGTCGTCCCGGACAGCTTGGGGTGCACGGCCGTCGGGCCCGGCGCCCCGTGGTGCGTTCCCGCCGTCGGCCGCAGGCTGCCGGTGAGCGGCGGGACGTCCGGGTCGATGCCCGCCATCCGTGCCAGCTCGACCGGGGAGAGCCCGCTGGGCGCCCGGTCCGGGTTGCAGAGCAGAAGGGCGGCCCAGTCCGTGGTGGCGAGTCGGCCGAGGCCGCCGCCTCCCCGGGAGAGCGCCCCGGCCTGTTCGAACAGCTGGTGCAGCGCGGTCTGTGCCACGACCATCCAGAGGCTGATCACCCCGAGTCCGCGCCGCTTTCCGGCGAGCAGCCAGGTCAGCCCGAGGACCGCCCCGAACCCACCGGCCAGCACCCCCGGCGAGACCCCGGGCCCGGCCATGGCGACGTGCGCGGTGGCGGCCATCGCTACGCACAGCGCGGCGAAGACCACGGCGCGCAGCAGGCGGATCTGGTCGGTCATCACGATGGCACTCATCGTCGCACCCACCCTGCCCGGCCCGTACCGCACCCTCCGGTCATGGCCGGTTCTGTGCCGTGAGACCATGCCCGGCCGCTCGCCCCGCTGCCCGCCGGACCGCCGCCCGGCCCGGCCCATCGGCCCGGTGCGCCGAACCGAGCCATCACTCGTACGACCATCGGGGCGGTTTGACAGCGCGCATTCCATGGTCACTTAATGTGCAGCACCCAGTACGGTGCGTATCGGGACGACGTCGTTCAGAAGCAGGGAGGTCCGGCCTTGGAGACCCCGACGGATACCTCGGCGCCCATTGCCGACAGTGCCGAGTCCGCTGCCCCCACGGAGCCGACCGTCCCGCAGCAGGCGACGGCCCCGAGAGGGTCGGCGCCGACCGAGGCGGCTCCGGCCGAAGCCGAGGAACCCGCCGAGCGGGCCGAGGCCGCCGAGTCGGCCGCAACCGCCGAACCTGCTGAATCCGTCGCACCCGCCGAGACGACCGAACCTGCCGAGCGCGTCGGGACGACCGAACCTGCCGAGCGCGCCGAGGCCGCCGAGCAGAACGAGGCCGCCGAACCGGCCGACGCCGCCGAACAGCCCGAGGCCGCTGCCCCCGCCGAACTCGCCGAACCCGCCGACCCCGCCGAGCAGACCGACTCGCCGGAGGCCGCCGACCCCGCCGACGCGTCCGCCCCAGCAGACTCGGCCGAGCCCTCCACTCCGCCCGGCTCCGCGGACGCGGCCGAGCCCCCCGCCCCGGCCGAGGTCGTTGCCGCGCCCGGGTCCACAGACCTCGCCGACGCCCGCTTCTGGCAGTTGCCGGCCCCCGACCGCGCCGCCGCCTTCGCCGAGCTGCGCAGCCGCCCCGCCCCGGTGTTCTTCGGCGACCGCGCCTCCGGCCGGGGCTTCCATGCCCTGGTCCGCCACGCCGACGTGGTCGAGGCCAGCCGCACCCCCGCCGTCTTCCTCAGCGGTCCCGGCGTGACCACCCCCGTCCCGGCGCGCTGGGTCCGGCTGCTGTTCGGCGACTCGATGGTCAACCTGGACGATCCCCGTCACGCCCAGCTGCGCCGGATCGTCTCGCGGGCGTTCACCCCGCGGCTGCTCGACCGGGTCGAGGAGGACGTCCGGCGGATCAGCACCGAACTGGTCGACCGGATCGAGCGGGAGCGGCCGGAGGACTTCGTGACCGCGGTCGCCGCCGAGCTCCCGTTCCAGGTGATCTGCACCATGATGGGCATCCCGGAGCGGCCGCGCCGCACCATCCTCGACCTGGTCAACCGCACCTCCGAGGACATCGGCGTGGCCCGACCGCTGCGCCGCCGCCTGCGGGTGCCCGGGCGCGGGCTGCGGGCGCTCGCCCGGATGCAGGGCATCGTCGCCGGGATCGGCCGCCGGCGCCGCCGCCGGCCGGAGGAGGACCTGATCTCCGCGCTGGTCACCGCCGACGTGGACGGCCGTCGGCTCACCGGGCGCGAGCTCGGCGCCTTTTTCAGCCTGCTGCTGGTCGCCGGGGTCGAGACGACCCGCAACGCGCTGGCCCACGGCCTGCACCTGCTGACCGTCCATCCCGAGCAGCGCGCCCTGCTGCTCGCCGACCTCGACGGGCTGCTCGGCGGCGCGGTGGACGAGATGGTCCGCCATTCCACGCCGATCATCCAGTTCAACCGGACCCTCGCCGTCGACCACGAACTGGGCGGATCCGGCGGGCCGCTGCTGCGCGCGGGCGAGAAGGTCGCGCTGTTCTACGGCTCGGCCAACCGTGACGAGGAGGTCTTCCCCGATCCGGACGCCTTCGACATCACCCGCACGCCCAACCCCCACCTCGGCTTCGGCGGCGGCGGTCCGCACTACTGCCTCGGCGCGCACCTGGCCCGGCAGGAGATGACGGCGCTGTTCCGCGAGCTGTTCACCCGCCTGCCCGAGGTGCGGTCGGTCGGCGAGCCGCAGCTCGTGCCGTCCAGCTTCGACCACCGGGTCCGCTCGCTGCGCTTCACCTTCTGAGCCCCGGGCGACCCCGACCCGTCCGTCAGGTCGGCCTGGACCTTCAGGCCGACCTGAACCTCCGGGTCGACCTGGACCTTCGGATCGACCCGAATCCTCCGATCGATCCGACCCCCTGGAGCGGCCGGCGCTCCCGCACCGGGCTAGTCGGTCGCCTCCCAGACCGCGTGGTCGTGCGCGAACAGCACGCGGTGCGGCCCGTGCTCCGCCATCCGGTCGAGCCAGGCCCGGAACCCGGGCAGTGGTGCGGCCAGCCCCTCGCGCGCCGCCCGCCGGGCGAGCATCGCCTGCCCGTACTGGGAGGCGAAGTCGTACGCCTGCCCGGCCAGCAGGACCGGGCCGCCGCCCGGGCGGTCGATCAGCAGTGACTGGTGGCCCCCGGTGTGGCCGGGCGTGGGCAGCACCCGCACGCCCGGCCAGACCTCGGCCTCGCCGTCGAGCTCGCGGTACTCGGCGCGGGGGAAGTCGACCAGCGCGTCGATGGTGTACCCGCCGCGCCGGGCGGTGGCCAGCTCCTCCGCCTGGACCAGGACGGGGGTGCCGGCGAACAGCGGGTTGCCGCCGCAGTGGTCGAAGTGCAGGTGGCAGTTGACCACCAGGTCGATGTCGCCGACGGCGACCCCGGCCGCGGCGAGCGCCTCCGGCAGCGGACGGCGGACCGGGCGGTAGTGCGCCTCGGTCTCCGGCTCGCCGCCACCGATCCCGGTGTCGAACAGCAGCAGCCCCTCCGGGCGCCGGACCAGGTACGCGAGCACCGGCTCCACGCGCGGCTCCGGGCCGCCCGCCTCGGCGGCCGGCCGGACGAAGTACCCCAGGTCGAGACGGCGGATCACGCGCAATTCAGCCCCCATGTCGCAGTGCGTCGCCCTGCCCCCGTACGGACGGTCGCACGGCCCCCGGTTCGCACCCTACCCGCCGACCGGCAGCCCCCGGTCGGCCTTCACCTGCTTCATCGTCAGGTGCGAGTTGACCTGCGCGATGCCCGGCAGACCGGAGAGCACGTCGGTGATGAAGCGCTCGTACGCGGCGATGTCGGCCACGGCGATCCGCAGCAGGTAGTCGGGCTCGCCGAACAGCCGGTGCGCCTCCACCACCTCCGGCAGTTCGGCCACCCGGCGCTCGAACTCGGCGACCGTCACCTGGTCCTCGTGACGCATGGTGATCGTCACGAAGGGCTGGAATCCGCGTCCGACGGCCGCGCCGTCCAGCACCGCCCGGTAGCCGCGGATCACGCCGTCCTGCTCCAGTTGGCGCACTCTGCGCAGGCAGGGGGAGGGGGTGAGGTCCACCCGGGAGGCCAGATCGGTGTTGGTCAGGCGCCCGTCCTGCTGGAGCTCGCGGAGGATTCTGCGGTCGATTCGGTCCATGGCGCAACATTCTGCCAAAAGGCGGCTCCGACCAGCGGGAAGTCGCCATCGCGTGCCAGCCCCGTCCGGCTACCTTCAGTGACCGCACCGGCCGCCGGGCCTTCCCGGCCCACCACCGGCGCACTCCGGCCGACCGCCGGGAGGCCCTCCGGCTGATCGCCGGAACCACCCCGGCCGATCGCCGGGGCACCTCCCGGCCGACCCGCCGGGCCCACACCGCGACGAGCACGACAGGCCACGCCACGCCCATGGACACCCACGCCCTCCTCCTCTTCCTCGGAGTCGACCTGTTGCTGGTCTGCACCCCGGGCCCCGACTGGCTCTACATCGCCGCCCGAGGCCTCGGCCAGGGACGCCGTGCCGCGCTGATCGCGGTCGGCGGGGTCTGCGCCGGGTACGCCGTCCACACCCTGCTCTCCAGCGCCGGCCTGGCCGCCGCGCTGCGCGCCGTCCCGGCCGCCCTGCCGGTGCTGCGCCTCACCGGCGCCGCTTACCTGCTGGCGCTGGCCGTCATGATGCTGCTGGCGCTGCGCAAGGGCGGGGGCGCCGCCGCCCTGGCCGCGCCCAAGCCGCAGCCCACCGCGACGGTGCTGCGCCAGAGCATGCTGACCGCGCTGCTCAACCCCAAGGGCCTGCTGCTCTACCTCTCCCTGGTGCCGCAGTTCGTCGATCCGGGCGCCGCACTGCCGGTCGGCGGGCAGGTGCTCGCGCTCGGCTCGCTCAACGTGCTGGCCTGCGCGGTGGTGTACGGGCTGGTCGCGCACGCCAGCGGGCGGCTCGGCGGCCGGTTCGGCGGCACTCCGCAGGCGGCCCGCCGGATGACCGTGGTCTCGGCGGTCCTGCTGATGTTGGTGGCGGGCGTCACGGCGACCGCCTGAAAACCGGAGCACAATGCGGGGCATGACCGATCGTCCGTTGCCAGCAGGACCCACCGGACCCATTGGAACCATGGGATCCGCCAGACCCACAGGACCTACGGGACCCACCGGAACCTCCGGTGCCGTCGACGGCCCCACGGCCCATGCCTGGGAGGCTCTCGGCGGACCGCCCGAACTGCTGGAACGGGTGACCTTCCACGGGCCGGACGACGTCCTGCCCTCCGGTCTGCCGGTGCGCCGGCTCGCCCGTGCGACCGTGGCGGTCTGCTCGCTGGCCGCCGCCGAGCTCGCCGCCCACCGCGGCGGCCCGGCGGTCCCGGTCGCCCCGGCGGTCCCGGCCGTCCCCGCGGTCCGGGTCGACCAGGGCGCGGTCGCCACCGCCTTCGTCAGCGAGCGGCACCTGACGGTCGACGGCCGTACGCCCGTCACCTTCGCCCCGCATTCCGGCTTCTGGCGCACCGCCGACGGCTGGGTGCGCACCCACGCCAACTACCCGCACCACCGCACCCGGCTGCTCTCCGCGCTCGGCCTCGCCGCCGATGCCGGGCCCGAGCAGCTCGCCGAGACGCTCGGCGGACTGCCGGCCGAGCGGATCCAGGAGCGCGCGTACGAGGCGGGAGCGCTCGCGGTTGCCGTCGTGCCGGTGAGCCCGGCCGTGCACCCCCTCGTGGAGCACCAGGACATCGGTGCCGCCGCCAGGACCGCGCCGGTCCGTCCGCTCGGCGAGGCCCCCGTGGACCGGCCCGCCGCCGGGGTCCGGGTCCTCGACCTCACCCGGGTGATCGCCGGGCCGGTCGCCACCCGCACCCTCGCCCTGCTCGGTGCGGACGTCCTGCGCGTCGACTCGCCCCGCCTGCCGGAGGCCGACGACGCCCACGCCGACACCGGCTTCGGCAAGCGCTCCACCCGGCTCGACCTCGCCGTACCGGCCGACCGTGCGGTCTTCGAGGAGCTGCTCACCACCGCCGACGTCGTCGTCACGGCCTACCGCCCCGGCGCCCTCGACGCCCACGGCCTCGGCCCCGACGCGCTGTTCGCCCGCCGCCCGGACCTGATCCTCGTCCAGCTCTGCGCCTGGGGCTGGACCGGCCTCTGGGCCGGACGGCGCGGCTTCGACAGCCTGGTCCAGGCGGGCGTCGGCATCGCCGCCCACGAGTCCGCTTCCGCTTCCGCTTCCGCCTCGGACTCGGCATCCGGCTCCGGCTCCGGGCACGAGGCCGCCCCGGGTGGCCGTCCCGGCGTGCTGCCCGCCCAGGCCCTCGACCACGGAACCGGTTACCTCATCGCCGGCGCCGTCCTGCGCGCCCTCACCGACCAGCGCACCCGCCGCCCCGGTGGCCGCCACCTGCGCTTCTCCCTCGCCGGCACGGCTTCCTGGCTGCTGCACGGCATCGAACCGGAAACCCCGCAGGGGGCCTCGCCCGAGCCGTACGACCCCTCCCACTGGCTGGCCGAGACCGACTCCGCGTACGGGCGGCTGCGTCACGCCCTGCCGCCGATCGGGTACGAGGGGGCGCCCGCCGACTGGTCGCGCCCGCCGGGGCGCTGGGGGACGGACGAACCGGTCTGGCTCTGACGGCCCCGGGCGAGCACTGTCCGAGGCGTCTGACAGCATCGCCGTCATGACCGCACACGCCACCGACTACACCTGGTTCGAGCGCCGCTACCCCGACCTGGGCGAGGCCTACTGCCTCACCCAGGTCCAGGGCCTCGCGGCCGACGAGCTGCTGCGCCGCTTCGACGCCCTGCCGGCGAGCGACGCCGTCGGCCTGACGGCGGTCATGGCCCGCTGGGACGCCTACCAGGACGGAGCGGACGAGGACGACGGGGACGACGGGGACGGGGCGCTCTTCGACCCTGCCGAGGACCGGCTGCTCGTCGCGGTCACCGAACTTGACGGCTGGGCTCTCGCGATCGAGCCGAACGGCTACCTCGGCACCCTGGACACGGTGATCCCGCGGCTCGGCGAGGGCACCCGGCTGGTCTCGCACTTCCGCAACGTCAACGCCGTGGATCACTTCCACTGGTGGGAACACGGCGTCCGGCGGCTGCACTTCGAGCCGCTCTTCCCCGGTCAGCGGGACGGCTCGGACGCCGAAGCCCGCGGCATCCCCGAGCTGCTGACCGCCTGTGGTTTCGACCTGGAGACGGAGGAGTACGCGCAGCACACGGTGGCCGCGTTCGCGCTCGCCGAGCGGCTGACCGACGTCCGGCTCACCCCGGATCGGCTGGAGGCGGCCACCTTCCGGATCGGCTACGCCCCGCGCCCGTGACACCCCGCGCCCATGACGGGCCCGGTCCGTGACGCGCCCTGCCGCGCCGGCGCCCCCGCCCAGCCGTGGGGGCGGGGCCCCCCGCGGCCCCCCCCCACCGCCCCCCCCCCCGGGGGCCCGCCCCCCGCCGCCCCGGCGCTGCCGCCGACGGC